>PIVL01000885.1 GCA_003354145.1 Paracoccaceae bacterium | reverse complement strand
TATAGGTAATAGAAGAGTTCGCAGGTTTCGAATCTGATTCAGCAAGCCCACTGTCTTCCTATAGTACTGTGATCTATCATTCATTCGTTAATTTTTCAACTAAACGAATTCCTTACTCTACTCACTTATATACTTCGTATCTGCACTACACAGACACTTTGAATAATCGTGGATATTTCGGAAATAAGCTCAGTTTACTTCATTAACTTATGAGTTGTTCATGTAGGGCTCGGGGATTATATGTTATTATTATCCTTGGCCTGTCCCATGTTTTAGTTCTTCGCACTACGTATAGGTAACTATGCATCACGGGTGATAACACACCGTTTTATGTGTGTTTAAGTTCCATTTTATCACGGACTAGGTCCTGGGGTCCTCATAGCCTTTTCGGATCCGTTTTCCCTCTCCTGTCCTTCACTTGTCAACTCTTTAGCGAGTATAATTCAAGATCTTGATCCAATTCCTCGTAGACGCGCTCTTTGTATGATTGTCATTCATGATCATTATCTTACAAGAGATCTGCACGAATCGGTACTAGCCCTAGACCTGCGTTTGGTGTCGCCCAGAATAGGTTAAGGTTTATAGCCCTGATGTCTCACCATTCAGTAGAATCACCCTGAGAGACTGCAATACCGAGTGTTATGTGCCTACTAATTGGTGTCTTATGAAGGCATCCATACTTATATAGGTAATAGAAGAGTTCGCAGGTTTCGAATCTGATTCAGCAAGCCCACTGTCTTCCTATAGTACTGTGATCTATCATTCATTCGTTAATTTTTCAACTAAACGAATTCCTTACTCT
>PIVL01000096.1 GCA_003354145.1 Paracoccaceae bacterium | reverse complement strand
GTGTTGGCCCTGCCCCGCACGCCATCAGTTCCGAACAGTTTGCGCATTCTATTCCTCTTATTGAACAGCGCGCCAAAGACGCACTGCCTGAGCCGTTTCGGCCACATCATGTATTCGTATAATCTGCACGCCTTGGGCCAGCGCCGCAAGAGCGACCGCAATAGACCCCGATGCCCTTGCATCTGCACGCGGTTCCTTGCCGACGGTGCCAATAAAACCTTTGCGCGACACGCCCAGCAAAATTGCACAGCCCAGCCCATGAAACAGACTGATATTCTGCAATAATGTCAGGTTGTGGTCCTGTGTTTTACCAAATCCGATACCTGGATCAACCATGATCCTGGCGCGAGAAATCCCAATCTGCACAAGTGCGGTGATCTTAGTGTCCAGAAAATCATATACATCCAGCAACACGTTGTCATAAACCGGATTGTTCTGCATTGTCGCCGGATCGCCCTTGGAATGCATGATGCAGACCGGTGCATTTGAGGCCGCGCAGAATGGGGCAAGCGTACTATCGTACGTGAACCCGGACACATCATTTACAATATCAGCGCCCGCCGCCAAAGCCTCTTGCGCCACGCGTGTTTTGCGAGTGTCGATCGACATCGCCACCGCCGTTTCGGCGCGAATCTGTGCGATCACGGATGCGGTGCGGTCGATTTCTTCGGCCTCATCGACCAGTTCAGCGCCGGGACGGACGGATTCTCCTCCAATATCGATGATCGACGCGCCATTACGCTCCATTTCCAATGCAGTTCTGAGTGCAGTGTCAGGTGCGTTATGGCGGCCGCCGTCTGAAAAACTGTCGGGGGTAACGTTCAGAATACCCATCAACTGCGGCTCAGACATGGGCAAGCCAGCAAAATCGGTACGCGATGAGGTTAGTCGCTCTAGTGCCAGTGCCGGAATTTCAGACACGGCGACAATTTCCGACGACCCGTTCCGGCCAAGTTGTTCTGCATGGGTGAACCACTGGGTACTACCAGCAAGTGGAATAGCCCCCTGCGGACGCTTGGCTCCGCGTTGTACTAACGGTCGAAAATATGTTGTCACAGATCACTCTGCTCAATAGAGACTGCGCGCAGCGGCAGGCCACTCGCATCAGACAATTCGGCACCGAACACCAACATTTCCTGCGCTTCGATCACGGTTGCAAACCATGCGGCCAAAGCTACGGTATCAAACGGATGATCCGGTGTATCGTCGACCGCATCCAGTACAATCTTGGACGGAGCCCAAACACAAATCTGGCCGTTTTTCATCGCCCAGTCCAACTCGGTCCGGGTGCTAACCACCACACAACGCAAATCGCGCGCGGCCAGTCTCCAGGCATTCTGTTCGATGCTCAAAAGATCAATGCGGCGCTGAGTCATTTTGTGACCGGTTTGCAAAACCGGCTGATCACCAATCCCCACGCACAAGATCAGTGGATGATCCCCGGCCCGCATCTGGCTGATCCAACCGGTCAGATTGTCGGAAGTGATTGCAGCATCAGTCAGATATGCCAAGCGCGGGTGCGGTTGATCTTCGGCAGTGGTTTCATTGCCGATGTCATCCTGCGAGCGCACGATTTCGACCCCCAGCGCACCTGGGCCACGATCAAGTTTTTCTATGCGTACAAAGGCTCTTACCGACTGAGGCTCAAGTAAAATACGATCAGCAACGCGCGCGGCCAGTGTTTCCAGAAGGTTCAGGCGCTCTTCGGCCAATCCATGCGAGATGGCCTCAGTCACCTTGTCATAGGACAGGATTCGATCAACGTCGTCGTTGATCGGGCCTGTCAGTGGCCTCACCTCAACCACAATATTAAAGCAAATCCGCTGGGTAGAGCCTCGTTCGGCTTGAAACGCGCCAATTTCGACTTCGACTATGTGATCGCGCACCGAAATGCGATCAAGCGGACCCTCAGACTCTGACGCCTCAGCGCGCTCGGACGGATGGGCAAAGGCAAGGCGAATTTCGCTGCTCATGTGGGACCCTTTGGCTGACCTTGTTATTCGTTGGCATAGCTTGCGCCAACTGCTTTAGCAGGCCCGAAACCGTCACGCCAGCAAGGAATACGTCAGACTAATTCCGAGTATTTTTTGCAGCCACCCAAAAGAAGCGCTGTTTAGTTATTGCTGGCTGTCCGGTAATTGTCCCGATAGAAAATGTGGACACCGATCCGGGCCGTTTCTGTATATACTCTGGCCCAGGCCGGACGCACAGCATTGGTGTGATAGTGCGTTGCTCCACTGGTCAAAGGCACCGCCGCGCCGTCGATAGCAGCCCTCGCCACCTTGGACACCCGCGTAAACGCCTCTTTCTCTGCAACTACATTTTTGTAGCCATCACAATTATAAGTGAACTGGCATTGGTATTTCCGCCCCGTTCCCTGTTTGATGACACCGCAAATCGAGTCGGGAAAACGCGAGCTTTTGACCCTGTTTTGAATGATCTCGGCAACAGCAAACTGACCTTTGACGGTTTCGCCGCGTGCCTCAAAGTACAACGCTTCGGACAGGCAACCCCATTGTTCGTCACCCGTTGCGGTTGGCTGAGAATCCACCCAACTGCGGCTAAAGCTGACTTCGACCGGTGCCGACTTTGCTGGTTTAAAAATACCAGCAAAAAAGTGTTTGATATTTTCGGCCGTCGCATCGGCCGGTTCAGCAGTTTTCGATTCGGTACTTGCAGTACCTTCAGCTGTCAAAACTGACGGGTTCACAAGTGCAAACCCCAACGCTAACGCGAGGAAAACCTTATCCATAACATCCCTACCCAGTTATTTAATCACCACACCCCCGTGTGGTTGGCGCAAGAACTCACTTACCTCAGAGTAAGGAGAAGGTCCAGTTATGCAGGGATTGCAAGCGGTTAGCAGCCGAAGCTGCATCACAGCTCAAACACGAAATCAATGCCCGTAGACACTATATATAGTTCGAAATTCTATATTACTTGCTGATATTGTGGCAGATGGCCAGTTGTGCCGCTGCCAGTCTGGCGACCGGAACCCGGAATGGTGAGCAGGACACATAGTCAATTCCAGCCTCTCGACAGAATGCAATCGAATCAGGGTTACCGCCATGTTCACCGCATATTGAAAGGGTGATTTCCGGGTTCGCGGCGCGGCCCCTTTCAGCCCCAAGCTTTAGCAGTTCCCCCACGCCATCAGTATCCAACGAATGAAACGGATCTTCCGGGAACACGCCCTGACGTATATAGTCAGACATGAAGCGCCCAGCATCGTCACGTGACAGACCATAAGCCATCTGCGTCAGGTCGTTGGTGCCAAAACTTAGAAAGGAACAAAAAGGCGCAAACTCAGCAGCACGCAAAGCCGCGCGCGGCGTCTCAACCATCACCCCCAGCCGGAAATCAAAGTCCTGCCCACGCTCGGCGCGCACGGCAGCCGCCACCGCATCAAACCGCGCCTTGACCAGCTCAACCTCGCGCTTGGCGCTGACCAGCGGAATCATAATTTCGGGCACCACCGGCGCGCCTTCGGCGCTGGCATCAATTGTTGCCTCGAAAATGGCACGCGCCTGCATATCGTAAATTTCTGGCACCGTAACGCCAAGACGCACCCCTCGAAGTCCCAGCATCGGGTTATATTCTCGCATCGCCTCGGCCCGGCGCACGACGTCAGACACAGGCAGGTTCAGCGCCTCGGCCAGTTCGCGCTGTCCGGTTCGGGTAGACGGCAGGAATTCGTGCAAGGGCGGATCAAACAGTCGAATGCACACTGGCTGGCCCTGCATGATGCGGAACAGCTGGGTGAAATCATCGCGTTGCATCGGCAATAGACGTTCCAGAACGGCCGCCCGATCAGTGCTTTTATCAGCGAAAATCATCTCGCGCATGACGGTCATGCGACCGGGCTCAAAGAACATATGCTCGGTGCGGCACAACCCGATGCCCTGAGCGTTGAAATTACGAGCGGTCTGCGCATCGGCTGGAGAATCGGCATTGGCGCGAACGTCGATATCGCGTTCCGCATCGGCCCAACCCATCAGTGTCTGAAACGCATCATCAAGTGTTGCCTCAAGCAACGCAGGGGTTCCGTCCAGTATCTGCCCGGACGATCCGTCGAGGGTGATGATGTCCCCGGCCTGTAATACGCGGCCATCGGGCGCTGTAATCTGCTTTTCGCGGGTATCAAACTCCATCGATGAGGCGCCAACAATGCAAGGTAGCCCCAAACCGCGCCCAATCACTGCTGCATGGCTGGTTATACCACCACGCTCTGTCAGCACGCCCACCGCTGCGTGCATTCCGCGAATGTCCTCGGGCGAGGTTTCCCGACGCACAAGAATACTAGGCTCGCGTCGCGCGGCCATTGCCTGCGCTTCGGCGGATGTAAACACAATCTGTCCACTGGCGGCACCGGGGCTGGCCGCAATGCCGGTGGCCAGAACATCGCGGTCTGCGATGGGATCGACCTGACGGTGCAGCAATTCATTCAACGAACGCGGTTCAATCCGCATCAACGCTTCTTGCCGGGTGATGATGCCATCTTCGGCCAATCGCACCGCAATCCGCACCGATGCCCGCGATCCACGAGACACCCTGACACCGTCCAGAATATGGACTTGCCCGTCGGCAATAACGAATTCGACCTGCATTTCTTCGCGCAGTTTTTGCCGCATCAGCGTCGCATAATCTTTTAGAGCTTCAAAAGCCTTGGGCGCCACATCCTGTAGAGATCGGCCACGCGCATCCTTTTCCAGATAAAGCGCGGCTGAACCGGCCCCCAATGCGTCACGGCCCTGGCTTTGGCTTAGATATCGCCCGGTGAGTTGTGGTTGACCAGTGGCAGGGTCAACAATCTGCAGCACACCCGACCCACTTTCGCCCTGCCCGACACCCGGGATCATTTCCTGAATGACCAAACCCAGACCGGCATCAACGGGCGCGCCCTTGGCCTGTCGCAACAACCTGGCGGTCGTGCCTTCCCAGGCCCGTGCCATGGATCGTAAAACCCCGGCCAGTTGTTCGGCTCGTTTCTTTGGAAACGGCTCTTCAGAATCGTCCTCATAGGCGTGCAGGGTTTGAGAGAGCGCTTGCGCCCCATCGCCGCTAATTTCGTCGAATACTTCTGGGTCCAGTCGCGCAACATTTACGGCGTAAGCCTGAACAAAGCGCAAATACAATGCCGTCGCAGCCTCGGCTCCAAGGGTGTCACACAAATCGACATAGCGCGCATCGTTCATGCCAATATTCAATATTGCACCGGGACCGCCCCAATCCGGATCCTCTGAAGAAGGGCGCACACATAGCAATGCATTGTCGTCAAACTGTTTAAGTATGGAGTCAATGTCGGGCATGACGCCATCAGCAATCTGTCGAACCGTATCAAATGAAAGCGCCACTGTGCGCGGCACCGGCAGGTCAAGTCGCACCAGCCGTTGCAGGCACTTTGCACGGCCACCATGGCTCGCTGCGGCGACGGGAGCATCTGATGTGATCAGCGTGGTATGCGGACTATTCTGCACTGCGGCACCCTTATTTTCACTTGCAGCATAGGCAGGAATCCGTTTGGCGCAAGTGCCCTAGCCGTCAATCCGAGTCAAATCAGCGACCGATGAACATATCTGACGAATGCGACTCAGCATATTTAGCCGATTACGCCGCACGGTTTGATTATCGGTATTGACCTGCACCGCCTCAAAAAACGCATCAATCGGAGCCCGCAAATCTGCCATTGCCGCCATTGCTGTTGGAAAGTCCTCGACCTCAAGCGCCGGCTTGATTACAGTATCCGCGCTGTCCAACGCAGCAAACAACGCACGTTCGCTTTCGTGTTCAGTGAACTTCAGGTCTGCGCCGTAAGAATATTCGACACCGTCTTTTTCTTCGGCCTGGCTCAGAATATTGTTGGCCCGCTTGAAGCCCTGAATAAGATTCACACCATCGTCTGTCCCCAGCACGTCAGACAATGCGCGTGCGCGTTTGACCAGAAGATTTAGATCATCGTTTCCAGGCATCGCAATGCAGGCGTCGATAATGTCATGGCGTACACCCTGATCGCGCAAAAACACCTTTAGGCGGTCATGGAAGAAAGCGAGCAAATCAACGCTTAGATCCGGCACCTCGGTTTCAAGCTTTTGCAGGAACGATCCTTCGTCAGTGTCGGGTTTGTCGTCGCCATCCAGTTTGTCAATTACGGCGCGATACGCCGCACCAAAAACCCCGTGCTCGGCGATTTCACTCAAAATCATGTGCATAGCGGCACGTTCTTCTTCGCGCGCCTCATCGCTGGTATGGATTTTGTGCTTGAGCAACTGGCTGTCGAAATAGCGATCCAGCGGCAGACGCAGATCGTTGTCCAACACCAGACGGATCACACCAAGCGCGGCGCGACGTAGTGCAAACGGATCTTTAGACCCCGTGGGTTTTTCATCAATCGACCAGAACCCGGTAAGCGTATCCAGCTTATCCGCCAGCGCCACGGTCACCGAAAGCGGTGCGGATGGCACATTATCGGACGGGCCAAGCGGTGAATAATGCTCTTCAGCAACGGCAGCAATGGCCGCGTCCTGACCTGATGCCGCGATGTAATATCGCCCCATAAGCCCTTGTAATTCTGGAAATTCATAAACCATTTCCGACGACAGATCAGCCTTGGCCAACAACGCTGCTGTTTCCGCCTGCTCCGCATCAGCGCCAGTTGCCCTGGATAGTTCCCGAGACAGAGCGGCAATGCGACGAATGCGGTCAGCCTCCGTGCCAAGCTTGTTGTGAAACGTCACATTTTCTAGAGCTTGCGTCCAGACGCTGATGTCATCCTTGGCAGTCCGCAGATCATTCTCCCAAAAGAACTTGGCATCCGCCAGACGTGCGGACAGTACCTTTTGATTACCCGCCAGAATAGTTACACCGTGATCCGTTGTTTCGCGATTGGCCACGGTGATGAAACGCTCGATCCGTTTGTTTTTTGGATTGCGAACGGAAAAGAATTTTTGATGCTCCCGCATCGAGGTTTGCAACACTTCGGCAGGCAGGCCCAAAAACTCTGTATCAATCTCACCCATCAGCACGACGGGCCATTCGACCAATCCGGCAACTTCGGCCAACAACCCTTTGTCTTCGACCACCTCCAGCCCGGCAGCAAACGCGATGTTGGTGGCATCCGCCCAGATATGATCTGCGCGTTCTGTCGCTGAAAGCACCACATGAGCGCGCTTTAGCTTGTTCTCGTAATCCTGAAAAGAGGTTACAGAAAATCGATCTATTGCCATGAACCGATGGCCCTGCGTTTCGTTGCCCGAGGATATCCCTTCGATGGTCATGGGCACCACTTCGGCCCCGTCTTCGGCACTCAGAATACACAAAATTGAATGCAAGGGACGTACCCAACGCATAGGGCCAGCACCCCAGCGCATGGATTTTGGCCATGGAAAATTACGGATAACGTTTTCCAGCACCTCGGCCACGATCTCGGCTGCAGGACGGCCCGGTTTTTCGATCACTGCGAAATACACAGCCCCTTTGGGAGTGTCGCGTGTTTCAAGCTGATCGCGTGTCAAACCAGCACCGCGCAGGAACCCTTCGATGGCTTTGTCCGGGGCGCCCACCTTGGGGCCTTTGCGTTCTTCGCGCACCGTGGGTGACGCGGCCATTAGCCCGTCAACTGCGAGCGCCAAACGGCGTGGTGTGGAAAACCCGGCGGCTCCGGCATAGGTCAGGCCCGCCTCGACAAGGCCGTCGGTCATGCGCTTTTTCAAATCCTCAGCCGCACGGGTTTGCATGCGGGCCGGGATTTCCTCGGAAAACAGTTCGATCAGCAGGTCTGGCATGACGGTCCTCAGAAATTCGCAATCGTCTGAATGACGACCGCATTGGCTATATCAATAAAGAAGGCGGATACTAGGGGTAAGACCACAAAAGAAATCGGTGACGGGCCATAGCGGTGGGTGACAGCAGCCATGTTGGCAATGGCGGTTGGCGTCGCTCCAAGGGCGAAGCCACCGAAACCAGCAGACAGAACCGCAGCGCGGTACCCGCTCCCCATAATCGGAAACAGAACAAAAAGGATGAAAACAACCGCAAACACGGTTTGAGCCAACAAGATCACAGCGATCGACATCCCCAGACTGGCGATTGTCCAAAGCTGCAGGCTCATCAGCGACATGGCCAGAAACGCCCCAAGTGCAAATTCTGAAATCAATGCAAGCGAGGCCGTGCGCGCAACAGGCAAGGCATTCGGCCTCAATACAGAGCGTAGGTTTGACACGACAATACCCATCACCAGACAGGGTACAAACAGGGGCAGCTTAAGCCCTGCTTGCAGGATAATCTCATGCAACATGTAGCCTGCGATAATTGCGATGTTGAGGATTAACATTACCCGCATGACGGAAAAGTGGTCGATTTCGTCATCTGTTCCGGCATCGCTGTCAGAAGAGCCAACCGTCAGCGCCTCGTCAGGGCGGGCAGGTTTCAGGTTATTCTTTTCCACCAGATACTTGGCGATTGGTCCGCCGATCAATGCCGCCAGCACCAATCCAAGCGTCGCCACCGCAACCCCAAGTTCTGTGGCGCCAACCTGACCCGTAATTTCAGCAATCTCAGGAGCCCAGGCGATTGTGGTTCCATGTCCGCCAATCAGCGAAGCAGACCCAAACAGCACACCAACCTTGGCCGGAAACCCGAACATCACGGCCCCTGCAACCCCAATCGCATTCTGCCCGACAATCGTGATTACCGTCAAAACCAACAGTAACAGCAAAGGCTTACCACCAGCTATAAGATCACTGATTCGGGCATTCAGACCAATTGCCGCAAAGAACAGGACCAAAAAGAAATCCCGGGTATTCAGTTCAAAACTGAACTCGACTCCGAACAACAAATAAACCAACAGCAAAATAAATGCGGCAAGTAACCCTCCGGTCACCGGGTCCGGAATATTATAGCGACGTAGGATCTCAACACGGTTATTGATGGCGTCCCCGGCCAGAAACACGGCAAAACCCAAGGTTACAGCCAAGAAATCCGGGACGATAATTGATTGGGTCATGATCCTTTTCCTTGGTTCTACGATACATCACTCATTCACGTTGACCGTATCCCGGTCTGGGCATTCTTCACCAACAACGGTTCCGTCATAGGCTTTTTCACCGCATTCATTCAGTTCATGCCAAACAAAGCCCCGGCCATCGTCCAGAACGGCAACAATCCGGTCCACCCCGTAAGATACATTCTTGGTCCCAAGATAGGTCTGTGCCGTCCCTGCTTGCAACGCCTCGCCAATGTATTCGGCATCAAAACAGTCGAACCAGAAGGGGCCATTGCGCGGCGTCATGTCTTTGAGAGTCACAAAAGTTTCCGCAAGCTCGGCATTGCTAAGCGTCGTCGTGAAACAGGCGCGATAGCGGATCGGTGAACTGTCTGCATCGATAGCGTGAAAATCGCCATAAGCAATCGTTTCGGACTGCCCGCTGTCCAGCGACACCAGTTCGACATCAGCCCCCAGTTTCGGCAAAACAGTGCGGTAGAAGCCATAAACCTGAAGGTAATACAGACCCGCTCCGGCGATAAGCGCGCAGACAAGGATCAGAATGCCGACAAATTTACCACTCATTCGACAGAATCCGAAGCGGTCGCCCCGGCTTCATCAAAGCCACCAGCAGCGGTTTGCACAAACGCATCTGCGCATTGTTTGGCCAATGCCCTCACCCGGCCGATGTAGGCTTGACGTTCGGTGACCGAGATCACACCGCGCGCGTCCAGCAGGTTGAAAATGTGACTGGCCTTGATGCACCGATCATACGCGGGATGCGCCATGACGATGCGTTTTCCGGTCTTGGGATCGCTTGCCGGATGGGACAGGATCGCAGCGCATTCTGCTTCGGCGTCTTCAAAATGGCGCAGCAATACCTGTGTGTCGGCCACATCAAAATTCCAACGGGCGTATTCTTCTTCGGTTTGTTTAAAGACGTCGCCATATGTCAGAGGGATCGGCGAATCCGGGGCGTTGAACGGCATGTCCATCACGTGCTCTACGCCCAGAACATACATCGCCAACCGCTCTAGCCCATAGGTCAGCTCGCCCGACACAGGTTTACAGTCATAGCCGCCAACCTGTTGAAAGTACGTGAATTGTGAAACCTCCATGCCATCACACCAGACCTCCCAGCCCAAGCCCCAGGCGCCCAATGTTGGGCTTTCCCAGTCATCTTCGACAAAGCGAATGTCATGCAAGTCCATGTCGATTCCGATGGCAACAAGCGAGCCAAGATAAAGATCCTGCAGATTCGGCGGGCTGGGTTTGATCAGCACCTGATACTGATAAAAGTGCTGCAATCGGTTCGGGTTCTCGCCATAACGCCCATCTGTCGGACGGCGCGAAGGCTGGACATAGGCCGTAGCCCAGGGCGTGCTGCCCAGACTGCGCAATGCTGTCGCCGGGTGAAATGTGCCCGCACCGACTTCGATGTCGTAGGGCTGTAAAATTGCGCAACCCTTAGAGGCCCAATAGGCCTGAAGACGCAGAATGATCTCTTGAAAAGAGCGCGGAGTGCTGGATGTTTCAGTCATGACATTTGCCCTTGTGGTCATCGGCCAGACCCTGCCAAACAGGCGTCCCCGGCCGCGCACCTTTCCTATGCTCAGCGCCTCACAGGGTCAACGGCGCAAAACAGGTGCAATTGACACACCATAAGCATGGCTTTTGCCAGTATTTCCTGATTATGTGCGGCGAACAATATTTTGGCAGGAGTTTGGGCACCAATATGAAGAGTTTGTTTACCTCGATTGTTATTGCAGTTGTATTCATCGTTAACGCTGCCACCGCACAACAATCTAATCCCGATGTCGTCTGGATCCAGATTGAAGCCCACCCAAGTCTGAACGAAGCACAGCGGCGCGCGCAATCCTATGCGGCCTTCCTACCGGATGTGACCGGTTTTTCGCTTGGCGGCAGTTGGTATGGCGTGATGCTTGGACCTTACCTGCGCGCGGACGCCGAAGATGTTTTGCGTGTTTATCGGGCGGAAGGCAGAATTCCGCAAGATAGCTATATTTCATTCTCCAATTCTCTTGGACAGCAATATTGGCCGGTTGGCGCTGATCTTTTGGGCCGTCAAACGGCTGCAACTTCACTGGTGACGCAAAACCAACCAACAGTGACCGAACCAGTACACGAGCCCGCCGATGAAACGTCGGCAGAGGCGCGGCGCAGCGAACGTCAACTAACTGCAGAGCAGCGCAAGAAATTGCAGATCGCGCTGAGATGGGCAGGGTTTTATGATGCTGCCATAGATGGTGCTTATGGGCCAGGAACCCGCCGGTCGATGGCAGACTGGCAACTGGCAAATGGCCTTGAAGACACTGGCATTTTAACAACCATGCAACGACAAGACCTGCTGGATCAGTACAACGAACCTCTGATCAGTGTTGGCTTGCGCAACCAGACCGACGTGCAGGCCGGTATCGAAATGATGATTCCCACAAGCGAAGTCAGCTTTGCCCGGTACGAGCCACCTTTTGCCCATTACAACGCCACTGGCAATTCCGGTATTCGGCTGCTGTTGATAACCCAGCCGGGTGATCAGACCACTTTGTTTGGTCTTTATGACATCCTGCAAACCCTTGAAATTGTTCCCCTGTCAGGCGCGCGCGAACGCAAGAAAGACAGTTTTGTCCTTGAGGGTCGCAACAGCAACATCGTGTCCTACACCGAGGCCAAGTTGAAAGACGGGCAAATCAAGGGCTTTATGCTGATCTGGCCAACCGGTGATGAAGAGCGGCGCACGCGGGTTTTGGCAGCAATGCAGGACAGTTTCACGCGATTGGATGGCGTGTTGGACCCGGCAGCGGGAGCTGATGCCGAGCAACGCATTGATCTGGTGTCCGGTTTGGAAGTGCGCAAACCGCGCATTTCACGTTCTGGGTTCTTCGTCGATACGAAAGGGTCGGTCGTGACCATGGCGCAGGCGGTACGCAATTGCACGCGGATCACACTGGATCATGATTATGAGGCCGAACTGGTAACTGCGGACGAAAACCTGGGCGTCGCTATCCTGCGCCCGGTTGCCAAACTGGCCCCCGTTAACGTTGGGCAATTCACCCAATCAACGCCTCGTTTGAATTCTGATATCGCTGTCGCGGGATACTCGTTTGAGGGTGTATTAGGCGCCCCAACGGTCACCTATGGCATTCTTTCCGACGTAACCGGATTGCGCGGCGAAACCACGCTGAAACGTCTGGCTTTGGCGCCGCTTCCGGGGGACGCAGGAGGGCCGGTCTTTGATGCAGGTGGCGGCATCATGGGCATGCTGCTTCCACGCAGTGAAACTGGTCAGCGCCTACCGAATGATGTGAGCTTTGTCGCTGATTCAAAAGCCATACGTGACATGCTAAGCGCGGCGGGTCTAAGCACCGAAACCCACAGCGATAGCGCGTCGATGGCCCCAGAGGACCTGATCCGTCTGGCTTCGGGGATGACAGTTCTGGTAAGCTGCTGGGATTGAAGCCGCGGACGCTTTTGGCAATTTCTGACGTCTGACGCCCATTTGGCCGGGATTCCCAAAATTCCGGCTGATCTACCCCCTTGTTTAGGCAGTCTCCAACTCCCATTTATCATGTATAAGATTGCTCGATAGCCACGTTTCAGTTTTGGTTCTCGATTGATCTGATCGTAACAAATCGGAGATGAATATGTTTGATTTTGTCGTCATTACTATGGCTATGGCCGCAATTCTTATATTGCTGCCAAACGTTTTGAGTTTTCATGCGAAAAACTCGCGTTTGACGCTTGCGAGATTGAGAAACTTGCCTGTGCCAGCCAGGATTCCATCCCAATCAGGGCGGTCTGCACGTGCTGCGAACCTTCTTTCATTTGTCCACTAGGCACAAAAGCGGTTGTTGAAAATAGATAGGACAGACTGAAAAACCCTAATCAGCTTGTAATCGCAGGAGTTACATAGATTAGCGTTGGTCCGTCCGCATCAAAAGCGCGGCGTACAGCAGCTTGCATATCCTCCAGCGTATCCGGCGCGGCGGAATAAGCTCCAAACGCCTCGGCCAGTTTACAGAAATCCGGGTTGCGGGCGATGACGGCGTTAGGGGCGATCTGAGCATTGACCATGCTGTCTTCGATCTCTTTCAGTTTGCCGTTGTCCCACAAAATAATTGCCATCGGCAGTCCCAGTTCCACGGCGACCCCAAGTTCCTGCATAGTGTAATGAAACCCGTAGTCGCCCACGATCACCAGCGTCGGTGCCTGCGTGCCCCCCATCCTACCAGCAATAGCCCCACCAATTCCGGCAGGTAAGGCATAGCCCAACGTGCCAAAACCGTAAGGGTGATGCCAATGGCCAGGCTGTGCCATGTCCCAGACCTCTTTGGCGACATAGGCGAATTGGGTCATGTCGGAATAAATCATCGCATTTGATGGCACCACCTGCTGCAGCGCATCACATATCGGCACAATGCCGGGGCGTTCGGCATCGGTCTCGGCGCGCCAGCGCATGCGCGCCTTGGTCACCTCATCCGCATTCCAGCCAGTGGCGGGTTTCTGGTCTTCGCAAGCTTTGAACAACGCAGCGGAAAAGCTGGTGGCATCTGCCAACAGCTTTATTTGCGCGCGGTGCCGATCAGACAGGCTCGCCGGGTCAATATCGACCCGCACCAAAGGCGCTTTGTTGCCAAGTTCATCGCGCCACAGATCAACCTCGGCAAGTTCCGTGCCCACTGCAATCACCAGATCCGCCTTGGCAATCACGTCCGCACTTGTGGGACGTGCCAAAGTCGAACCAAAGTTTAGGGGATAGTTCGCCCCGATCTGGCCGCATCCGGCATAGGTAGTGAAACAGGCCGCGCCCAGATGGCCCAGCAGATCGCGCCACAACGTGCTGCGCGCGCCTCCTCCCAGAATGAACAACGGCTTTTGCGCCACATTCAACAACGACGCCACTGATGCCACATCCGGCAGGCTGGTCCGTATCCGTGTGGCAGGCATGTTTGGTGCCGGCGGTT
>PIVL01000884.1 GCA_003354145.1 Paracoccaceae bacterium | reverse complement strand
GGATCGCTGACGACAATTCTGCTGCCCGTTTTCAAACCTATTGGACTGGGTCTGGCGCTAGTGTGCGGCCAAGCCAGTTTACCCGCGTGAATTGTACAAGAAAATGTCACCAGCCTAACCAATTATAGCCGGCATTCCCCAAGTAACTTGACGTTTTCGCACTCTTGATAATCGGAAATATGTTATATTTCAGCATGTTAATAGGGCTGAAGGCAGTCAATCATGGATCACCCGGAGGGTGCAAGCGAAACGGATGATGTTCGGCTTGGTTTTGACCGGCGGGTGCGGCTGGAATTCCATGATTCCAAGATAAGTTCTGACGGCGGTCTGCTGTAGTTCCGAGAACTGGATGAAGTCCTTGGCCTGCACGACATTGCGGGCGGATTTCTGGGAGACACGCGCACTGGCCACAACCGTCTGCACTCGCTGGTTGGTCCGTTGCGCCAGTCGGTCTTCGGGCGATTGGCCGGATATGAGGACGTGAATGACGCAGATCGTCTGGCGCTTGATCCAGTGATGCGGCAAGTGGTTGGCGGGCGGGCTGTGGATGGTAGCGCCGCGTCGACAAGCCAGATGGGGCGTTTCGAGACCGAGGTGCTGGCGACGACTGATAACCGCACTGCACTGGCTGATATGTCCGGACAATGGATCGACCGCTTTCACGAGCGCAAGCCGCCGAAGTGGATCACGCTGGACATGGACAGTTCAGTCAGCCCCACCCACGGCACGCAGGAGGGCACCGCCTGGAACGGTCATTTCGACTGCATGTGCTACCACCCGCTGTTCGTCTTCAACCAGTTCGG
>PIVL01000415.1 GCA_003354145.1 Paracoccaceae bacterium | reverse complement strand
AAGCAGCAGCGTAGCGTTCCAGAAAGAAGTGCTTTGCCGGAGCCGAGCGAAAGCCAGCGCCGGTGGCAACTTCAACAGTGTTTTCCAAGAGATTTCCTGCTCGTAGCATGCCCTCTGCACCGTGCACTTCGACGCGCTGATCATAGCCATAGGTGGCCCGCCGTGAATTCGTGATCTGACAAATTGCACCGCTGGATGTTGTCAGTGTGACGGCGGCGGTATCCACATCACCGGCTATGCCTATTTTTGGATCGACCAGCGCCGAGCCGACCGCGAACACCTGAACCGGTTCTTCGCCCAGCAGGAATCGCGCCATGTCGAAATCATGAATCATCATATCCCGGAATATCCCACCAGAACGCTCAATATAACTGATCGGTGGAGCGGAGGGGTCGCGCGACATGATGGTGACCAGTTCCACCCGGCCGATTTCGCCAACACGTATGCGAGATTGAAGTTCAGCAAAGTTTGGGTCGAAGCGGCGGTTAAAAGCGGTCAGGAAGGGTACACCCGTCTCTTCAACCACATCGATACATTTGCGAATACGATCGGCAGACATATCCACCGGCTTTTCGCAAAATATCGCTTTACCGGCTCGGGCCGCGGCATGAATCAGGTCATAGTGGGTATCGGTGGGGGTTGCGATTAGCACGGCGTCGACGTTGGGGTTGTTGATAACGGCGTCCGGCTCCATCACTTGCGCACCCGTTTGGATAGCCAAGTTCTGGGCAGACGCGGGGAAGGCATCGGCTAGCGCGGTTATCTGCACGTCTTCCAGTTGCCCGATAGACAGGGCGTGAACCTGCCCGATCCGGCCACAGCCCAATAATCCTATGTTCAGCATCTTATTTTTCCTTTAGCGCATTAAGAACTCGACGGGTGGCAGCCACCACAGGGTCGTGCGTATCCTTGAGTATCGAGACTCTGTCGAATCTGGTTGGGTCGCGGTTAACCGACTCGCGTAGTGCCCTTCCAAAAGCCATGCGTAGTTCTGTACCGATATTGAATTTGCAGACTTTGGACCCACGTGCCAGCGCGGTGCGTTGAGCCAGTGGCACCCCCGAGCCGCCGTGAATGACCAGCGGCACCTTGGTCACGGCCTCGATGGCGCAAATGCGAGCTTCATCCAGCCCGCCTTCTTTGTCCTCTTGTAGATGGACATTGCCAACCGAGATGGCCAGTGCATCCACGCCAGTATCGCGGGCAAATTGCATGGCTTCGTCCGGGTCGGTTCCTGCTGAATTTTCGCCCCCGGAATAGCCAACAAACCCGATTTCACCTTCGCAGGAAATCCCGGCCGCGTGCGCCATCTCGGCAATTGTGGCGGTTTCGTCGATATTCTGCTGAAGCGGTTTTCGAGACCCGTCGAACATCAGAGAGGTGAAACCGCTGTCGAGCGCTTCTTTGCACTCTTGGAATGTATAACCATGATCCAGGTGCGCTACGATTGGGACAGAGGCTGCTTCGGCTAGATACCGGAACATTTTGCCCAAGATTGGCAACGGTGTGTTATCTCGACATCCCGGACCGGCCTGCAGAATGATGGGTACATCTTCGGCTTCGGCTGCTGCCACATAAGCGCACATATCTTCCCAGCCCGACGTGACTAATCCGGCCACAGCATAACCATTCTTCAGAGCGGGACGAAGTACATCTGACAGAGTAGCAAGCGTCATTTAAACTTTGCGATCATGTCCTTGATACCAGGTATCGTTTCCAGCTGTGCAGCATGGGTCGGTTGGAAATACTGTACAAGCGACCGCTGGCTCAGCCCGCCGAGAATGGTGAAATAATACATCTCGTATCCGGGGAGCACGGCACAGGGATGATAGCCTTTGTCCAGGCATATCGTAGATCTGTCCATGATATGATATGCGTCTCCTGGCTTGTTGTCTTCACGCTGGAGCATTTGTACGCCAGAGCCATAGTCGGGCCTGAATCGGAAGTTGTAAGTCTCGTCATGGCGTGTCTCATCCGGCAGGCGGTCGGTGTCATGCTTGTGGCTGGGGAACCCAGACCAGCCCCCCTGACCTACTGTAAATAGCTCGCTGACCAGTAGTCTCCCGACTTTATCAAGTTGCTTTTGCCCAAGGATATGTTTGATCTTGCGGTGGGTCTTGGTATCGTCCGAGCCGTACTGAACACGGTCGATCCCATCTGCGCGCACATCAAAAGGATCAAGAACTTTGTCGTATTTGGCTCCTGCAATAAACGTTTCGGTTTCGTCCGAGGTGCAAACTATCGTGGCTTTGGCGCCAACGGGAACGTAAACGCCCTCTGGTTCTCCGTCCCAAACATCAAGCGTCCGCTTGCCGACGCTGGCAAAGTTCACGCCTTCCATCTCGATGTCGACTGTTCCGGTTGCTGGGACAATGCAGGTCTCGTAGCCCGGCACTTGATACTCAAAGGCGTCGCCTTTTTTGAGTTTTACAATGTTGAAGTAATTTAGCGGAACCAAGGCGTCTTCTACATCCACGATTGGCTGGTTTTGATTGTCATGAGGGGCGATATGCATTTTCTTGTCCTTTCACGAACACGTGGAGCCGGGATGCGAGGACAAGAAATCCTCGAGCTCGGCAATATTAGGCATTGCGGGGGCGCAGCCTGGCTTGGCGACGACAATCGACGCGCAAGCTGAGCCGCGCAAAACGGCGTCTCTCATTGGGTATCCGTCGGCCAGGGAAGCCATGAAACCCGCCATGAAACTGTCTCCTGCGCCGGTAGGTTTGACCGCATCAACTGCGAAAATGCCCGTGCGTATTTCCTCGCCATCGGCAAATGTCACGGCTCCCTCAGGTCCCAATTTGTAGACCACGATGGCAGCAGAAGAGTTCGCCAATTCGCGGGCTTTGCCAAGCCCTCTGGCGACATCTCCAGCCATAAAGCCGAACTCTTCATCATTACCAACAATTACGTCCGACAAGGCCCCTGCACGTGACAGTACTTCTTGGGCCACTTGCGGTGACGGCCATGAATAGGGGCGATAATCCACGTCAAAAATGATCGGCAGGCCCGCTGCGCGGGCCAATTCGAAGGCGCGGAATGCCGCTGAACGTGATGGCTCGGCGGCAAAGACGGTTCCAGCGGTGATGAGTGCACCATACTGGCTGTAATCCACTGCTTCAACGTCTTCAGTATTCATCTGAAAATCCGCCGCATTGTTGCGGTAGATGACAGTTTGGTGTTCTACTATGCGGGTCTCGTATACCGCCAACGAAGTTCTGTATTCACCGGTGATTTTGTTCACATGAGTGCGGTCCACGCCGTAATGATCTAATTGGTTCAGGCAATACCATCCGACCGAGTCGTCCGACAC
>PIVL01000095.1 GCA_003354145.1 Paracoccaceae bacterium | reverse complement strand
GCGGGTGAATTGTCAGGTGGTCAGCGCCAGCAGGTGGCTGTTGGTCGTGCTTTGATGACACAACCCAAGGTCTTGATGCTGGACGAACCCACCGCCGGGGTCAGCCCGATTGTGATGGATGAGTTGTTTGACCGCATCATCGAGGTCGCCCGCACCGGCATTCCGATCCTGATGGTGGAACAGAACGCCCGACAAGCGCTTGAAATCGCGGACAAAGGTTATGTTCTGGTGCAGGGGCGCAATGCCTTTACCGGCACCGGCCAAGAGTTGTTGAACGACCCCGAAGTTCGCAAATCGTTTTTGGGGGGCTAGCGACGAATGAAACATAAAATACTAACGCTCGCGGTCTGTGGCGTGACCCTAGTTGCGGCTGGGCCAATTATCGCAAAGGAACGCCCTTACTCGGGGTTTTCAGAAAAATTTCTGGAACAGGCACGCGATGATGTACGCAATCAAGACGGACTTTTGTTAAAATGTACTTTCAATAGAAAATGTGTCGGTGAAACTTGCGAGAGTGTCACCAAGCATTCCGAATTGATGGCTACCTACATGAGCAAAGAAGACGCCGAAGATAGCGTTTTCCCGCAAACGTCCGTCCTTTCGGGGCTCTGGTTCGGGCCAGATGATAGCAGTGACGCAAGAGTAATCACCATTGACGAAAATCTGACTGGCATGATCTTTGGTATGGGGAATGGTGTGGCTTTGTTTTCCAGCTCAGTGAACGGCGGAACAGGCATTTATTCCGTCCATTCCAAAAATGAAACCCAAGTGACGACCTATTTTGGTGCGTGTAAGAGGCAAGACTAATGGACTTTCTGAACGCAATCGTGGCTTTGTCGAACTACGTCATTGTGCCCGGCATGGCCTATGGCAGCCAGCTCGCGCTCGGGGCGCTCGGGGTCACGCTGATCTATGGCATCCTGCGGTTTTCCAACTTTGCCCATGGCGATACGATGGCCTTTGGGGCGATGGTGACGGTCCTTGTGACATGGTGGATGCAATCGGTTGGTATTTCTCTGGGGCCATTGCCTACGGCGTTGCTGGCTCTGCCCTTCGGCATATTGGCGACAATGGCCTTGCTGTTATTCACAGATCGAATGGTCTATCGGTTTTACCGGGAACAAAAGGCCAAACCGGTTATTCTGGTGATCGTATCCATGGGCGTGATGTTCATCATGAACGGGTTGGTGCGGTTTATCATCGGGCCAAATGATCAGAAATTTCTGGATGGCGAACGCTTCATCATTTCTGCGCGTGAATTCAAAGCGTTGACGGGGCTAAAGGAAGGTCTGGCAATCAAGACAACCCAGGGCCTGACCCTTGTAACGGCGGTTGTTGTGGTGATCCTGTTGTTCTGGTTTTTGAACCGCACCCGTACCGGTAAATCCATGCGTGCCTATTCGGATAACGAAGATCTGGCGCTGCTGTCCGGGATCAATCCGGAACGGGTGGTGATGTACACCTGGCTGATTGTTGCGGGATTGGCGACCATTGCCGGCACGCTCTACGGTCTGGATAAGACGTTCAAACCCTTCACCTATTTCCAGCTTTTGCTGCCCATATTTGCCAGCGCCATTGTTGGCGGACTTGGCAATCCGTTGGGCGCAATTGCCGGCGGCTTTATCATCGCCTTTTCCGAAGTGACCGTTACCTATGCCTGGAAGAAAGTCGCGGGGTATTTGCTGCCTGAAAACCTGGCACCAGACAGTTTGGTGCAGCTTCTCAGCACCGACTACAAATTCGCGGTGTCCTTTGTGATCCTGCTAATCGTGCTGCTGTTCAAACCAACCGGACTGTTCAAGGGGAAAGCGGTATGACCGATACAGTTAGAAATATTGCCCTGTTTGGCGTGGTCGCCGTGCTGATCACCATCACCGGTTTTATGCAAAGCTGGAATTCGGCGCTTTTGATTATCAATCTTGGTCTGATCTCGTCGATCATGGCCATTGGCGTGAACCTGCAATGGGGATTTGCCGGTCTGTTCAATGTCGGGATCATGGGTTTTGTCGCCCTTGGTGGACTGGGCGCTGTTCTGGTGTCGATGCCGCCCACAACTGAGGCATGGGCTGCAGGTGGATTTGGCATTGTGACCGGTTTGTTGCTGGGGGCTGCAACAGTTGTTGGCGCGATCATGGTAATGAAGCGAATGAAACCCGGTCGCACACGAGTTATCACGATGCTGGTGGTTCTGATCGGTGGGTTCTTTATCTTCCGCGCGGTCTTTGATCCTGCGGTAGAATCTGTGGAAAAAGTAAACCCTGCGATTACAGGCTACCTGGGGGGTTTGGGACTAAATGTTCTTATCGCTTGGCCTGTAGGTGGTCTTTTGGCTGCGGGTGTTGCCTGGCTGATTGGTAAAACCGCGCTGGGGCTTCGGTCGGATTATTTGGCGATTGCGACACTAGGTATTGCGGAAATCATCATTGCAATCCTCAAGAACGAAGACTGGCTGTCACGCGGTGTGAAAAACGTAGTTGGTATTCCGCGCCCCCTTCCTTACGAAATCGATCTGCAAAAAGATGCAAGCTTTGTCGAGACCGCTGCCGGCTTGGGGCTTGATCCGGTGATCGCGTCAACACTTTATGTCAAAATCGGCTATGGCGCGTTGTTTGTGGCAGTGTTGCTATTGGTGCTGCTGCTGGCGCAACTGGCGCTCAAAAGCCCGTGGGGCCGGATGATGCGGGCGATCCGCGACAATGAAATTGCCGCCGAAGCCATGGGCAAAGACGTCACCCGCCGCCATTTACAGGTCTTTGTTATTGGCAGTGCGATATGCGGTGTTGCCGGGGCGATGATGACAACTCTGGACGGGCAATTGACACCGGGCACCTATCAGCCTTTGCGTTTCACGTTTCTAATCTGGGTGATGGTGATTGTCGGCGGGTCAGGCAACAATTTTGGCGCGGTTCTGGGTGGAATGCTGATTTGGTTCCTGTGGGTTCAGGTCGAACCGATTGGATTGTTTGTGATGCAGGTGATTACATCCGGCATGGCTGATGACAGTGGTCTGAAAGAGCACCTGATCGAAAGCGCCGCCCATATGCGTCTGCTGACCATGGGTGTTGTTCTGCTGATGGTGCTCAGGTTCTCGCCACGCGGTCTGATCCCCGAGAAATGATGTAGTAGGGTGCGTGGGTTTTCACCCACCCTACGCTTACCGACCTTTGAACAGGCTACCTAATATGCCACGGACCAGGCGTCGACCTGTGGTGCCTTTCAGCTCTTTGATCACCGCATGGCTGATCGCTGATCCATAGGTGTCGGGTTTGCGCGTTACGCGGGATGTAGAGCGTGGCACCCGACCGCCGGAAAAGCGTCGCGCTGCATTGAATTCTCTTGCGATTGCCGGTTGATCCTCGGCGGCAACCTCAGAGGCTTCGGCCTCTTGAGCCGCCGCAGCAGCACGGGTTGCCAAAATCTCATAGGCTGATTTGCGATCTATTTTGGTCCCATATTTTCCCGACATCTTTGAATCTGCCATAACGACCTTCCGCTCAGCCTTGGTGATTGGCCCCAATTGTGACGAAGGGGGTCGGATCAATGTCCGCTCAACCACACCGGGGATGCCTTTTTTCATGAGCATCGAGGTCACGGCCTCACCTACACCAACCTCACGGATGGCTTCTTCGGTGGAAAAGCGCGGATTCTCGCGGTAGGTTTCTGCCGCCATTCGTAGGTTTTTACGGTCTTTTGCAGTAAAGGCGCGCAGTGCATGTTGGATGCGATTGCCTAGCTGGCCAAGGATGTCCTCGGGTACGTCGGCCGGGTTCTGAGTGACAAAATAGATGCCAACACCTTTGGACCGGATCAAACGGGCGACCTGTTCGACCTTATCCACCAGTGCCTTTGGGGCATCGTCAAACAGCAGATGCGCCTCGTCAAAAAAGAACACCAGCTTGGGTTTATCGGGGTCTCCAACCTCGGGTAATTCCTCAAACAACTCGCTAAGCAGCCAAAGCAGGAAGGTCGCATAAAGTGCTGGGGACGACATCAATTTGTCGGACGCCAGAATATTGATCATGCCACGCCCATCCGCACCAGTACGCATGATGTCGTCAAGCGACAGAGCCGGTTCGCCGAAAAGTTGGCTGCCACCCTGATTTTCCAACACCAGCAACCGGCGCTGGATCGCACCGATTGAGGCGGTTGAGACATTGCCATACCGCAGGGACAGTTGCGCACGGTTTTCACCGACCCAGACCAGCAAGGCTTGCAGATCCTTCAGGTCAAGCAACGGTAGGCCGTCCTCGTCTGACAGGCGGAAGGCGATGTTCAGGATACCCTCTTGTGCGTCCGTCAGGTTCAGCAAGCGCGCCAAAAGCAACGGCCCCATTTCGGCTACGGTGGTGCGAACCGGATGACCCTGCTCGCCGAACAAGTCCCAGAATGTCACCGGGCTGGCTTTGTAGGTGAAATCATCAAAGCCAATTGTGGCGGCGCGATCCGCAAAGGCTTTGTGCAGTTTGTGGCTGTCAGAGCCAGAGGCGGCCAATCCTGAAAGGTCGCCTTTTACGTCCGATAGGAACACTGGAACACCGGCATTTGAAAAGCCTTCGGCCAGAATTTGCAACGTCACGGTTTTGCCGGTTCCGGTCGCGCCCGCAATCAACCCATGCCGGTTGGCGTATTTCAGCGTCAGGCCCTGTTTGATGCCATAGGCTTTGCCACCACCGCCAACAAAAATCTTACTGTCCATTGCTTTAGCCCCAAAATTTATTTTTGTACTGACCAGAGCATACAAAGTTAATCTTTGACGGCGATAGTCTTTTCGCCTGCATTGGCGGTCCCTCCGCGATGTGGGTATCCTCCCTGTCAGACTAACCGTGCCTTTGGGCACGGTCCTTTTTTTAGATTCGTGACTTATATTCGGGCGACTTTTTGCCGGAATTTTTGTTGTTGACCGATGATGTTAGTTTGCCTAGGTTTTGGGCAATAATAAATCGGCCAGTCCGATGGGGAGAACTACTCAAGGAAAAGAGGGTCTTTGTGACCCTCTTTTTTTGTGCCTGGTTTTTGCAATTGGGTGGGGTTTGACAATCAGAGTCGATCCACTCAAAAAGCCGCTGACAACGATGCGGTGGCATGTTAGAGCACCCGAAAGAAAACCCCTGAATTTGAGGCCCTCATGATCCGTACCTTAACAGCAGTATCAATCGCCACATTTGTTGCCATGACTTCGGTTGGCTATGCACAAGAAACCACGACCGACGAAACCCCGACCAACGAAACTCCGGCAGAAGGCACCACGGTGATTGAGCCAAAACTGGATATGGGTCAGCCAGTCACCGACGGACCGAAAATTGGCGAGCGCTACTCCAAAGACACATTTGGCAGTTGGGAGCTGGCTTGTTTCAAAACAATCGACGGAAATGACCCTTGTTCGCTGGTACAGATTTTGATGGACTCGACAGGAAATCCAACAGCCGAGGTTTCGATTTTCCGTATTGAAAATGGTGGTCTTGCTGTTGCCGGAATTACCGTGGTGGTGCCTCTTGAAACATCATTACCTGCTCAGCTGAAAATGGCGGTCGATGGCGGATTGGGCAAAAGCTATGTTTATTCCTTCTGTAACCCTGTTGGTTGCATCGCGCAGATCGGTCTGACCCAGGAAGACGTCGACTCCTTTAAGAAAGGCAGTGTCGCCAGTGTCTCGTTGGTTCCTGCGCAAGCGCCAGATCAGGTGATTACACTGGATATGTCCCTTGATGGGTTCACAGCTGGATTTAATGTGGTTGATATTGTTCAGAACTAAATCTGACACATTATGCTGAATTTGGAACGCCGGGCTGTTTGGTCCGGCGTTTTTTGTCAGATCTTGCGCAAGGTCAGAACTGCGTTCAACCCACCGAAGGCAAACGCATTTGACAGGGCCACGGTGACATTTGCGTCGCGAGCCTCGTTCGGCACGACATCCAGTGCGCATTCCGGGTCTGGTTCTTCATAACCGATGGTCGGCGCGATCACCCCGTCGCGTAGTGCCATAATACAGGCCAGCAATTCCACGGCTCCGGTGCCACCAATCAGGTGACCATGCATGGATTTGGTCGAGCTGATCATCAGATTGTCCGCATGAGGCCCAAAAACATCTGCCACCGCGGCACATTCAGTTTTGTCATTTGCTGTAGTTCCGGTGCCGTGGGCGTTGATATAGCCAACTTCGTCCGGATTGATTTGTGCGTCGTTCAAGGCCCCCGAGATGGCCCGTGCCGCGCCCTGCTTTGAGGGCATGACAATATCTGCCGCGTCCGAGGACATGGCAAAGCCGATGACTTCGCATAAAATTTCTGCACCACGGGCACGTGCGTGGTCAAAGTCTTCAAACACAAATACGCCAGCGCCTTCGCCCTGCACCATCCCGTTTCGGTTGGCGCTGAATGGGCGACACGCGTCCTTGGACATGACCCGCAACCCTTCCCAGGCCTTGATCCCGCCAAAGCACAGCATCGATTCTGAACCACCAGTCACCATCACTGGTGCCATGCCACTGCGCACCATGGCAAAAGCCTGTGCCATGGCGTGGTTTGAGGATGCACAGGCAGTGGACACAGTAAATGTCGGCCCTTTCAGGTTATACTCCATCGAAATATGCGACGTGGCGGCGTTGTTCATCAGCTTGGGCACCACAAACGGATGCACACGGTTTTTGCCATCCTCATAGACAGATCGGTAATTGTCATCCCAGGTACTGACCCCGCCCGCGGCAGTCCCCAGAACCACACCAGATCGAACGGATAAATCACCGCTGAAGGTCAAGCCGGATTGCGCAATAGCCTCTTTTGCGGCGATCAAGGTGAATTGGGTGAACCGGTCATATAGCGACATTTGCTGACGATTAAAGCGGCCCTCGGCCTCGAACCCATGCACCTGCCCGCCAATACGGATCGTCAGCCGGTCAACATCGCGAAAGTCCAGCGCACCGATGCCACATTGCCCTTCGCGCATCGCCTTAAGCGTGGCAGGCACACAATGACCAAGTGCGTTGATGGTGCCAGCACCAGTGACAACCACGCGTTTCATGCGCGAAGGCTCATGTCGGGTCGGCCATCAACTTTTGGATGCCGACGATGATACTGGCGACATTGGAAATATCAAAATCACTGTCGCTGGGATTGTTGGCGTTGAACGGGATGGAAATATCGAACTCTTCTTCGATAGAAAAAATGCTCTCGACCAATCCCAGACTGTCGATACCAAGGTCCTCCAAAGTACTGTCCAATGTTACATCAGATGGCTCTAGCACCGCCTGTTCAGCGATGATGGCTATAACTTTGTTCTGTATGCTCATCACCATTCCCCGAGATGGATGTCTATTGAAGACTTATTCACTTGTATCAAGTTTGGAAACCGTCATTTTCAGCGCCGCAACGTCGCGCATCAGTCGCGGCAGACGCCGTTGGGCTTTGTAGATGTCGGTATGGGTGTCCATCTTAACTGCCGGATAGCCCATGATCACCCGTCCGGCAGGTACGTTTGAGACGATTTTGGTCGCCCCACCAGCGATTACCCCGTCTCCGACAAATACATTGTCGGCAACGCCACATTGACCAGCCAGTACAACGTTGTTGCCAATATCGACCGAGCCGGAAACCCCGGTTTGCCCACACAGCAGCGTGTCATGACCGACGCGTACATTGTGGCCAAGATGCACCTGGTTATCCAGTTTGGTGCCATTTCCGATCTGGGTGTTGCGGATGGTGCCGTTGTCGATGGTGCAATTGGCCCCGATCTCGACATCATCCCCGATCTCGACCGAACCAAGTGAATGAATGCGCACATAGCTTTGTGCCTTGGCCCCGTCCTGATCGCCCAGAGTTTTGCGTACGTTTTCAGCGCCCGAGACTTCGGGCGTTACAAAGGAAAATCCGTCCGAACCAATGCGCGCGCCGGGTTGGCAGATAAACCTGTCCCCAATAGTAACGCGTGCGCCTATGCTGACCATCTCACGCAGAAAGGCCTGCTGGCCAACCACCGCGTCTGCACCAATCATGCAATGTGGTCCAATCACAGAACCGTCTCCAATGCGCGCATGGGACATGATCACACTAAGTGGGCCGATTGAGACATTATCGCCAAGTATTGCAGTTGGATCAATCACGGCCGAGGGATGAATGCCGGGTATAAACCCCTGCCCCGCGTCCAGCATCTGGGTCAGCCCTGCCATTGCCATGCGCGGACGTCCAACCAGAATGGCCGCCTTCAATCCATAAGACTGCCAGTCGGCATTCTGCCAAAGAACTGCCGCCTGTGCCTTTGTGTCGACCAGCGCCTCGCCGTATTTCGGCGACATCGCCAGTGCAAGATCGTCAGGTCCCGCATCCTTCGGCTCTGCTGCGCGCGCAATAGTCACAGACGCATCACCCACGGCAGTCGCCCCGACAGCCTCTGCAATTTCAGCGATTGTATAAGTCATACCTCAAGCCCCTAAATACAGCTTGAGAACTGATTACCCCTGAACGTCACTCAGGACCACCCCTGCCTCGGCCAATGCCGACCAGATCTTGGCGTCCCGGCCATAAACGTCGCGACGATATGCAGTGCCGCCACGCGGCATTGTGATTGCTGTTCGATAAATCAGATGAACCGGAATTGGTTGCTCAAGCCGGACTTTGGTTTCTTGACCGGTGTTCAGAACGCGGTGGAAATACGCTTTTGGGTCGTCACTCTGTTTTGCCAGCAGCGTATAGGCAAAATCAAACGGTTGCGCCAAACGGATGCAGCCATGTGAAAATGCGCGGGATTCGCGGGCAAAAAGATGTTTTTCCGGCGTGTCATGCAAATAGATATTGTGCTTGTTTGGAAACATGAATTTTACCAGCCCCAGAGCGTTTCTTGTGCTGGGTGGCTGACGCATATCAAACGGAAAGTTGCGCGCCGAATATTGGGTAAAGTCGACCTCGGCTCGGTCAACCTGACGCCCGGCCCCATCTGTGATAATCAGATGGCCCGCGGCCGCGGAATTATTTTGAAGTTGCGGCAGATATTCCTTGGTAACGATAGAGCGAGGTACATACCAACTTGGGTTGATGATCATATGCTCCATAGTGTCGGAAAATTCCGGGCTACGACGGTCATGGCTGTTCTTGCCAACAACCGAACGGGTGCGGAAAGTTACCTTGTCGTCGTCCACGATAGCGGCGGAAAAGTCTGTCAGATTGACAAGAACGTGACGCGTCCCGCGATCCCGCCTCAGCCAACGTTCCCGTTCCATCGCCACAATAACTGATTTCAACCGCGCGCGTGCCGAGACGTTGATTTCGTTGATGGTGATCTTACCGGCCTCGCCATCCGCCTCAAGCCCATGCTCAAGCTGGAATTCCTGCACCGCCTTCTGAATATCTGAATCGTAAGTCTGGGTTGCGCTAGTCCCCATATACCCCATGGAAATCAGCCGATTGCGCAACTTAACCACCGATGCGCCGGTCTGACCGGGTTTGAATTTTTCGGATGGTACTTTTGGCCCCCAACCGCCATGTGCCACCAATCTTTCAAGTCGCAGCTTCTGTTTCATCAACCCGGTATACTCCCGGTTCTGCGGCGCCAGTCCATTCATGAATACGTTGGGATCGCCCGAAGATATACCCACAAGATAGTCGGTGCGATCAGTATAGGTGACTTTGCGGGCCAACCCTTCGTCGATCTTTGAGGGCACCAACACACCACTTTGAATATCGCGCGCATAAGCCACCAGCGCCTGACTTAATGCGACTTCAACCATTCCCAAATCGCGGGTTGTGCGTACCTCACGCATCTGCGCCATCAATCCGGCAGCATCATAGCGATGTTCTGGCAATCCATGGGTCGCGGCCCCGGCCAATGCGCGCATCAATGCAGCGCGGCGCGCCAGATCGGCGGGATCGGACCCGGTCCAGATCGGCGTGTATTGGTTTGAACGATAAAAGGCGGCCACCTCACTATCATCAGATGCGGCTTCGGCGATGGCCTGTTTAAAGGCTGTTATTTGGGCAGTTGCGGGTTGGCTCAACATGCATGAGAGCAAAACAAAACCGGCCAGACAGACTGGCAATGCTCGCTTGGTGATGAAGTTGGGCAAAACTGTCATATTTAACAAATCCTTAGAAACTGATCATTCGCGCTATACGCCGTTGTGCAAAGGCAACGTCCTTAAGTCCATTCACAAATGAGCGAGACCCCGAACCCGTTGTACATTGATGCTTCAATGCACCTTCCTCAAGCTGATATTGACACAATTTTCATCCTTTTGCGCGAAAAATCGCCGAAAATGACGGATAGTTACAACTTGAAAAAATCGTTGCTTGGAGGACGAATCAAGTTATGCAATACATTAACCATCTTGGGATGGATGAAACGACAGCGTGTGCAACGTCACATGCGAGGCAGGAATAACGGACAGGACTACAAAAATACAATGACACTCATGAACTCAGCGGGTTTGACCCGCCGTGCGCTGTTGGGCGCATTCGCAGCGACTACAGTTGCTGCAGCACCAACGTTTTCCAAGGCCGCAGGATTTCTGCGCGGCGGTGGCGACATACGTCGTATCCGCATGTATTCGGGTCGCACTGGCGAACATCTTGATATGATATATTGGATAGACGGAAAATATATCAAGGACTCGGTCAAGGAAGTGAACTATTTCATGCGGGACTGGCGTACCGACGGTGTTAAAAAAATCGACCTGCGCACAATCGACATCATGGCCGCATCGCATAACCTGTTGGATGTGAACGAGCCTTATATGATGTTGTCAGGCTATCGCAGCCCGCAAACCAATTCCATGTTGCGCCGTCGCTCACGCGGAGTGGCCAAAAACTCTCTTCACATGCAAGGTCAGGCGGCTGATCTGCGTCTTGCCTCTCGTTCAGTCAAACAAATGGCCCGTGCTGCCGCGTCCTGTAATGCAGGCGGTGTCGGACGGTATTACCGGTCAAACTTTGTCCACATGGACTGCGGTGTGATCCGCACCTGGGGCGGATAACGACAACTTAATCTTCACGATTTTATTTTCCACGCGTGATCTGGCCCTGATTTGCGGGGCTTTTAATGTGCCGGGCCCTCGATGCGATCTAAATACAAGTTCTTCAACATTATTCAGAGATGGTTTTCCTTCTGACATTTGATTGTTTGCAGATGGGAAAACTGCGGCTGAGGAAAAGTAGTGTAACCGGTCGGATTCGAACTTGCGGCCACTGAATTCAGTAGGCAAACGTGGAGCCGGATCATCGATCCTATCTCTTTAAAACCAAAACTGGATAACACTTAAAAGGATCCAAAATGACACATGAAACTGTACTGATGAAGCAATTTGTTGGTTCACTCTCGCTTTTGCGAAATCTTGCCATAGTTCTTCTGGGATCGGCATTTATAGCGATCTCCGCACAGTTATCAGTTCCAATGTTTCCCGTCCCCATGACCATGCAAACACTTGCCATCTCGGTTATCGGATTAACATTTGGTGCCAGGTTGGCTGGTCTGACTTTGCTCGCCTATTTGGTCGAAGGTGCTTTGGGCCTGCCAGTATTTGCAGGCGGAGGCGCAGGGATTCTAAAACTGGTAGGGCCGACATCTGGCTTTCTTTGGGGTTTTGTTGGCATGGCCTTTTTGACCGGCTGGATGGCCGAGAACGGGTTTTCGCGTGGGTTTGTGCGGTTATTCATTGCCGCATTTGTTCCAGCGACGCTAGTTTTTGTCCCCGGCGTCTTAGGGCTTTGGGCGCTTACGCCTTTGGATTTATCTGGCGCATTTAATGCTGGTGCTCTGCCCTTCCTTGTTGGTGATGTCGTGAAATCCACGCTTGCTGCGTTGGTCGTCACTGGTGGCTGGGCCGCAATAAAAAACCGTCAACATAACTAATTGGTATTTGGGGCTCAGCGAATGAAATGCTGGGCTCCAAATAACATCCATCAAGATACTTGGAATCCGCATGCGTGTTCCAAGAAACTGAAAGAATTGGTGCACCCAGCACGATTCGAACGTGCGGCCTCTGCCTTCGGAGGGCTGTCTCTATGCCCCCAAACGCTCCGAAACCACTTGAAACACACAAAATCATACTGGTTCAGATGGGCTCAAACAGCCTGAAACCGTTAAGCTTAACGGAAACCCCTACCCCTTGGCTCTGTTCCCGGCGCATTTGTTATAACGCATTCGGTCGGCTGGCGCTTGCACCTAGCGCACCGCATATGGCTAAGCGCCTCGTCAACGGTGATCTGATCGCCGTACCGCTTTACCACGTCTGACACGCGCACAGCGCCCCTGTGGCCGCAAGAGCATGTCGGGTGGAGTGTTCCGTACCGGAGGACTGACAGGCGGCTGCCTTCACGTTTGAGCATGGTGGATGGATAGAAACTAGCGTTAGTCAGTCAAGATGAAGTCTGAACAGTTTGCAGGGCGGGGAGCGTCGTTCGCTGCGATGTGCATCAACGGCAAAGTTGCGGGACAAAGCTGCCTGATGCGTCTGCAGCGAAATCTGAAGCCTCGGAGTGATGCCGCCAGGTCCCATCCCGCGACAAGAGTGCGGCGGTGCAGCGCGGATGCCCCAAAAGCGGTCGTTGCCGCCCGGCCAAATAGTCAAAATCCAAACCGGTCGTTCGCCGCGCTCCTGCCCGTTGTCTCACATGCGGACTTTACGGTCATTCAGATTTAAAATAGCGCGGATTGAATTGCAGATCAGCACGCTCGCGTTCCGACATCCGGCGGATGTCTGGATGAGATAATGGGTCTCTACACCAGTCGGACATTTGGTCTTGCATGGTTCGCTCCTGGGACCAGCATTCGATTAGAAGTTTAATTTGGGAAATGAGAGTCTGTTTCATGTCCCTAGTTTTACTGAGAAAGGCGTCGTTTGGTATCGACTTTTTGACGAATGATCTTTAGAAAAACTAAATGCATAGCCTAAACTCAGTTCCACTTTCTGCACTTAGGGCCATTGAAGCCATTGCTCGCACTGGTACTTTGGCGGGCGCGGCTGGGGAACTGGGTGTCACCGCAGGTGCGTTGAGTCAGCGACTTACCAAGGCCGAGTCAGTCTTTGGGCGGCCTTTGTTCATTCGTACCTCCTCCGGGTTGAAACCAACCGAAATTTGCGCGGAGGTTGCCCCCCGGCTGACACGCGCAATGAATGATCTGTCTGCGGTCGTGTCGGACATACGCATCGTCGACAATACAGTTCTGACGGTTACTGTTGCCCCTATCTTTGCAAGCCGTTGGCTCATTTGGAGAATTCGTAAGTTCAACGAGGAAAATCCGGCGATCAGTGTTAGGATTGAACCGACGATTGGGGTGGTCGATTTAAACCGGTCAGAGGTTGATGTAGGTATTCGGATTGGTGAAGACCCTGCTTTGGGAGATGGCGCTCTCAAGCTATTGGATCAGCGGGTGTTTCCCGTCTGTTCACCAGAAGCCGCGCGACACATTAAAACACTCACTGATCTTATGGAGCTACCGGTTATTCGGGAGAATGATGAACTTTATGGTTGGAACACATGGCTATCTGAGCAAGGTGTTTCGGAACCAACCCTGAAACCCGGGCCGACTTATGCCGATGCCTCGTTGTGTTTAGATGCCGTCATGACGGGCCAAGGAATATTCATGGCGTGGGAGACACTTGCATGTGATGCTCTGGAAAGAGAGCAAATCGCTTCTCCGTTCAGCCAGAGAGTCCTCACCGGCGCTACATATTGGTTCGCAACAAGTAGGACTTCAGCCGGAAAGCCGAGCGTTAAGAAGTTCAGGGCCTGGCTCGAAAACGAGCTTGAATGTTCTGTCAAGCATTGGGAGAGCGTCGGTTTGTAAAGGGAGCAATTTGGGCTCCGTGTCGTCGTTCCGTCGCCGTTCGTTTAACGACTGCTTCCAAAAGCCGAATGTCCGAGAACCGGGTCACACCGCTAAAATGGTTGAAGCATCTGCGTTTCGGGAATGGCTGCTTGCGGAGCGTGGTTCAAGCTCGGCCCGCTGCACCGCCGCATGACGGCTCTGAGCCCATCTTGACCAATGCTGCGTGCCGCATGAATGTCCGAAATGCGCGGAA
>PIVL01000883.1 GCA_003354145.1 Paracoccaceae bacterium | reverse complement strand
CCTCCACTTCCCAGGAAGAGAGAGGGGCAGAGGAAATAGTCTCCTCCCCTCCTTCCTTCTAGAAGAGGGATGAGGGTAACCACGACCACACTCCTCCACTTCTCAGGAGGAGAAGGGCAGAGGTCATAGAGGGGCGGGGGTGGTCATCACCACACTCCTCCACTCCTCTTGTTCTCAAGAGGAGGGGGGCATTGACAATGGCATCCTTCCCTCCTTCCTTCTAGAAGAGGGCTGGGGGTGGCCATGACCTCACGCTTCCACTTCTCAAGAGAAGAAGGGCAGGGGTCATGGCCACCTTCCCAAATTCCTTCTGGGAGTGGGATGAGGATGACCATGGCCACACGCCTCCTTTTCTCAAGAGGAGGGGTGCAGAGACATTGGCCTCCCTCCCTCCTTCCTTCTAGAAGAGGGATGGAGGTGGCCATGACCACGCTCCTCCACTTCTCAGGAGGAGAAGCGCAAGGGTCATGGCCACTTGTTTAACCTGCCTTCTAGAAGAGGGAGGCCTTGGGCCACATTCACACCTGTCCCTTTCCCATCCAGGGACTGGCGAACACTCCTCCACTTCCCAGGAAGAGAGAGGGGCAGAGGCCATAGCCTCCTTCCCTCCTTCCTTCTAGAAGAGGGATAGGGGTAACCGCGACCACACTCCTCCACTTCTCAGGAGGAGAAGGGCAGAGGTCATAGAGGGACGGGGGTGGTCATCACCACACTCCTCCACTCCTCCTGTTCTCAAGAGGAGGGGGGCATTGACCATGGTATCCTTCCCTCCTTCCTTCTAGAAGAGGGCTGGGGGTGGCCATGAC
>PIVL01000094.1 GCA_003354145.1 Paracoccaceae bacterium | reverse complement strand
GATTGCGATGCGAACCGCATCACGGCGAAACTCGTCGGTGTATCGTATTGCCATCTCTTATCTCCTTCACAGCAAACATTGCTCCAAAGAGACCGGAACTAAACCGGGACAAGTCCAATGGGGCTTTGTTGCAAAAATGGGCTGATGGGATTCATTTCATGAATCCAGGTTGATAGCTGTTGTTCATGAGCAGTTGGACCCCGACGACTTATAAGACCAAGAACTGGGCAGACTACAACCAAACTCCGGAAATAGGATCCCACCGCCCAGCGAATCTGAAATCAGACAGTCAAACACCAAACAAGAAAGAGTCTATGAAGTTAGGGGCCATTCAGAGGGGCTTGTGTCAATAAGTTTCCATCTGACAATTCATCGGGAACTCATTGATTTTGAGAAACTTTTGACATTTTTTTAGCGTGAAGGGCCGGGCTATCATTTCCACAGACGGTTCTATTATTTTGGACGCAAGGGGAATGAAATAGATTGTGCAGACTAGAACAAAAGAAAGAGCCACGAAAAATAAACCGATTGGAATAGCGAGCCAGTTGAATATCCCGAAATCTGCTACATCTCCACAGAGGTCAGTCTGGTCGCCGCATGAATACGCGACAAGATGATTCTTACCTCGGCTCTTTACGATATACCAAGTTCCTTTGCACTTGATGCTTGTGTACTGTTGCAGATTGCCGTGAGCTGAGATCTCGTCGACGCGAATACTCCCCCCATCATCCTTCTCGAAAGTGATGTAGTCAAAATCTCGCGCCATTTGGTCCCATTTACTTACTTTTGAAGGACCGTAAGCTATGAGTTCGCCGGAAACTTTTATGGCTTTCATTTTCTTCCTCAGGTTGTCTTTCAAATAGAAATACAACCGTTTGTTACTGAATGTAAATAGGAATCAGATATTCGACGGTCGTTTTGTACAAGCAGGAACAAGTTGGGAAGCAAAAGGTTAAGAAAGTCGTAATTTCAATAGATTAAGTGTGCCCTGCCTTTCCCGTCCTAAGGGGGCAGGTTACAGGTTCGAATCCTGTCGGGGTCACCACTTATATATTTAATACGCTGACAAATCTCACAAAAAGAATCGAGTGTGAGCTCCCTTAGTCAGCATCACTCATCAATGACAAAAGAAACACCAAACGTGCAGCGCACATTATCCAATTCTCCGGTGAATTTGCACACGTTTAGTGTTGCTTCACCTTTTGAAGATTTGTGGACCAGTTCTTGAATAAAGACAGGTTTGTCGCTGGCGAGTACCTTTTTGTCATGCTCTATCAGTGCATCGGCTGTGTCCGCCCAAGGCAATTCGTGGTCCGATTTACCAACGACGCTTCCGCCGCCAAGTTCATTGATGGTTGAATTGCCGAAAATATAGACCCCCTGTTCGTCCTTGGCCCAGAACAGGAAGGGCATTTCGTTCATGGCTTTAAGGTCTTCGGATTTCATCTGCAGTCTCCCAATAGATTTTTTGGTCCAAGTTTTGTTTGTACTGCGATGATGCCTTGTTTAACGACTTGGTGAAACCATTAAGCCGATTGTCCCCAAGTAGCTGTTTACTGAACGGCTAAGTGTTCAATTGGGCTGTTGCAATGGAATTGGCGCTCGTCATAGGGGGGGATTCAACCAGCTTCGAACGTGCTGAGTCTTGCAGTTCAACACACTAACGGCTGACTGATCTGACTTGTAGATGCTTGGAATTTAGGTTGCGTTGCTAACGTGTTATGAGCCTTTGAGTCCATCAATAGTCGAACAATATGACCTTATCTAGAAGGATCAGATTAGGGCGTTTATTAATAGCATCCAGACAGGCGAACCCGGTCCTGTCGCTGTTGTCAGCGAAGCCAAATACCTTCAGCACAACCCCCAGACCCATGAAGGCCCCAGACCCTTGAAAGCAGCGAAGGTTTGGCGCAATTGTTCCAGCGGCTTTCAAAGATCGCCCCCCCCCGGGGTCAACATGGTGCGCGCGTTTGAAGATGAGATTTTGTGTTCGCTCATATTAGAGTATGGTTTCGCAAGCAGGAAAATCTGTTTCGAAGCTTTCCGGTTTCAGCATGGTCACGCAGTTGAGCATTGGGATACGACAGAACGGATCACACCTAAAAGTGAATGGAAAAACGACAACGGCAAATTTTAGCAGACCATTGAGTAAGAGAACCTGGTCTAACGCAAAAGCTGGCGTTTAATCGGATGCCTGGTCCCTGACCAATTCGTCAATTTTCCAAATTTAGTTTCCAAAGTTTGGGTCAGCGCCCAAAAAAAGTGTGCCCGCTGTCAGAGAAGCATGTATTTCTTGCAAAACCCCGCTTGACGGGGCTGGGTCGGGGTCATACACCGTCCAAACGTTCGGGGCGAACCGAGCGAGCAGTGGGCGGTTGTAGCTCAGTTGGTTAGAGTGCCGGCCTGTCACGCCGGAGGTCGCGGGTTCGAGTCCCGTCAACCGCGCCACCGCTGCTAATCCCGGCCCGGGTAGGGTGTAGGGTGGGTGAAAACCCACGCTTGTTAGAAAATGCGCGGTTGTAGCTCAGTTGGTTAGAGTGCCGGCCTGTCACGCCGGAGGTCGCGGGTTCGAGTCCCGTCAACCGCGCCACTTCTTCAAAAACTCAACAGGTTTGATCGCTGCCTAGTAGCTGTATCCCAATTGGGCCTCTGCTTCGAGATCCAGATTCGCCTTGAGAAACGCCAAATCATCCGCTGACATTTCCGTCGGGGTTTCGGGCCGAGACCGCACTGACGAGTTGAACCGGCTGCCCAAATGCCGGGTCACCGGGCGGAAAAAATCGCGTTTTGCGGGCACGTCCAGGGACTGGCGAAAATACTCCATGAAAGCTTCTGGTGCGGATTGAAGCGTTTCAAGCTGTACCCAGGCAAAACTGCAGTCTCTATTGCTGATTCCCATCAGCGCGGCAGTCTTGGCACGCCGCAGATCAAACAGGTTCTTGAACATTTTTCCCGTCACTGGATGTCTATCAAATTGCAGCGGTTGCCCGTCTGCTTTGATCTCGGGATGCAGTTGCTCAAAATCGGTGGGGCGGTCCACGATTGTCCGCCACTCGCTGCGCAGAAAGTCGGAAAATTCCAGTTTCTGTAGTTCCGGATCAAGGTGCCAGGGACGTTTATGCATCGACAGCGCCCAAGACACCGCATTGCGGAATACACACACTACAATCAGACCACGCGGAATTGCGACCATCGTTGGGAACCCGTGCTTCCAGCCCAGTCCTTCAGTCCGGAACATCTTGGTGTTCTCTTCGATCGTTTTGCGCACGACATTGGTACCGCAAGCGCGCTCTCCAATGATCTGAAACGTGGATGGTGAAGAGTCATCATTCAGATGAATCGTACAGCCAAATTCGTCCATATCGGCCGCCATTTTTGCAGGATCGTGCGTTGTCATCAATTCTCTATCTCTCGAAACCAACAGGATAAATTCAAGTGAGCGATTGCAATGTTATTGTGCCTAGGTTCTAAACAGCACATCCGTTCGGGGCAACAAAGGATTGGTAAATGGCATCGGTAGCAGTGATTACGATGGTGCGTGATGATGCTTTTTTCCTGACCGCCTGGCTGCGCCATTACGGTGGCATGTTTGGGCGCGAGAACTGCTATATCATCAATCATGGTCGCGGCAGCGAGGTGGCCAAGCTGGCTGAAGGATGCAATATCATTGGCATTCCCGGCGATCCGCATAAGAATTTTGATATGAAACGCTGGCGGTTGCTGAACAATATGGTCATGGGGCTGCGCAGCTACTATTCCCATGTCATCGTCGGGGATGTGGATGAACTGGTGGTTTTGGATCCTGAAGCGGGGACCGATTTGGCGGGCTACCTTGCAAAGGCTCCAGAACGTCGAGTGCTGACACCGCTGGGGCTTGAGGTTATTCACCGAATGGATGTTGAGACTGAAGAGATCACCGACACTATTCTTGGTCCGCGCCGCCATGTACGCCCTGCGCCGCATTACTCAAAGCCATGCGTTATTTCCGCAGGCACGAAAATCGCCCGAGGTGGGCATTTCACCCAATACAAAAAATTACACACGCCGGATCATATGTACCTGCTGCATCTGAAATTTTGTGATGCGCACGCTTATAGCGAAGCGATGAACCGGCGTAACGATGTGACTGCTGATATCGGAGTGAGTTACAAAGACGCGTCGATAGGGCGGCACTGGTTTTCCTCAGAACGAGGCGAAGACAGCGCGATTTTTGAAGCATTTGCAGAGCTTGAGATGCAAGACGGGTTCGAGATGGGGCCGCTTCGACGCAAGATGCACCGGACCTGGCGCGCACGCGGAGACACCGGTTATTGGGAATTTGCACGGCCAGAATACACAACACAATATGTGTTGCCGGACCGGTTCTCGGGGATATTCTAGGTCGACCTGATTTCTGAAAGGAAATCCAGCAACGTATCAGCCGTTTCCTGTGTTGCATGATCCACAAAGAAATGACCGCCGGGAATAGCCTGCGACTGCATGTCAGAGAACCGGTCTGCCCATGTCGCAGGGATGTCGTAGAGTTTCGCCATGACTCCATGTTCACCGTACATCACCAGGGACGGGCAGGTGACACGACGGTTTAAATCCGCGGCATCAAGCGCAAAATCATACTCGATCGCGGCGCGGTAATCATTGCACATGGCTTGTATGGTTTCAGCCAAGCGCCAGCTTTTGCGATAGTCGGCGAGAGCGATGGGATCGAAATCACCAATTTTGGAGGCTCCCCAGCCGGTCAGGCAACCTTCGTAATAATAGTCCGGGTCATGGCCGATCATCGTTTCTGGCAACGGGTTTGGCTGAGCCAGAAAAAACCAGTGATAATAGGCTTTTGAGACTTCTTTGGTCGGGTTGTCCAGCAGCAGATGGGTTGGAATAATATCCATCACTGTCAGGCTCAGAACCGCGTTGGGGCTGTCCAATGCCAGCCGATGCGCCGTTCGGCCTCCGCGATCGTGGCCAACCAGATGAAACTGGTCAAACTCAAGATAAGCCATCAGGGCGCGCTGATCGGCTGCCATGTGGCGAAACGAATAGGCGGCCACACCTTGGGGTTTTGACGACTCGCCATAGCCCCGCAGATCTGCTGTCACCACCGTGAAGTGTTCGGCAAGCAAAGGCACCACATTGCGCCACATCGCACGGGTTTGCGGAAAGCCATGCAATAGCAGAAGAGGCGGGCCATTGCCGGTCATCTCATAGGCGATGCTTTGTCCGTTTACATTGGCGATGGTGGATGTCTCAGACATTATTGGTCAGCGCATGCAAAACCCGTGCCCAACTGCGCGTGCCTTTGTGAAAACTCTCCATATCGTATTTCTCATTAGGTGAATGGATCTGGTCGTCATCTTTGCCATAGCCGATCAGCATTGGTGTCGTTCCAAGAATATTCTGAAAGAGCCCGGCAATCGGGATGGATCCACCACAGCCAATATATGCGGCGTTGTCCGGCCATTCATCGCTTAGGGCTCTTAATGCGGCGGCAAAAGCGGGGTCACTTGTGTCCGTTGACGAGGCGGGCGCGCAACTGTGATCCTTGAACTCAACGGTGCAATCAGGTGGCAGCATGTCCTGCACCAGTTTGCGGAAACTTGCGCGGATCGCCTCGGGGTCCTGGGTGCCAACAAGGCGAAAGCTGATCTTGGCGTTGGCTTTGGCGGGTAATACGGTTTTGAACCCATCTCCGGTATAGCCTCCGTCGATGCCATTCACTTCGCATGTGGGGCGTGACCAGATCATTTCCAGCGCAGTATAGCCTTGTTCGCCGGCAGGCGTGGACAGGTCTACATCGCCAAGGAATTCATCTGCGTCAAATCCCAGCCCTTCCCATTGCGCGCGCAGCTCATCCGAGATTTCCGGCACGCCGTCATAAAACCCAGGAATGGTAATACGCCCTGTATCGTCATGAAGGGACGCAATGATTTTTGACAGCACCCGAATCGGATTGATACCCGGCCCGCCAAACATGCCCGAATGCAGATCCTTGTTTGCACCGGTAATGGTTATTTCCTCGCCTAACATTCCGCGCAACATTGTGGTGATCGCAGGCACCCGGCTTGCAAACAGGCCGGTATCGCAGATCAGAGCCAGATCGCTTTTAAGCTCGTCCGCATGTTCGCGCATAAACGGCACCAGCGAAGGCGAGCCTGATTCTTCTTCGCCCTCAAGGAAAAACGTCAACTTGCAGGGTAACGTTCCGTGTACGGATTTCCACGCACGGCAGGCTTCGACAAAAGTCATCAGCTGGCCTTTGTCATCACTGGCACCTCGGCCACGGATCACTTGGCCTTTGTCTGTGTCCTGAATTTGCGGATCAAACGGATCACGGTCCCACAGGTCAAGCGGATCAACTGGTTGCACATCATAATGGCCGTAGAACAACAAATGCGGGCCGTCCCCATCCAAGTGCCCTACAACCATTGGGTGGCCAGGAGTAGTTCGTTTTTCTGTCTTAATCCCAAGGCTTTGCAGGTCATTTACTAACCAATCAGCAGCCCGGTCACACTCGGCCTTATAGGCTGGGTCGGTGGAAATGGACTGAATACGCAGCAGATCCAACAGGCGGTCTGTTGCAGCGGGCAGATCGGCGTCGATACGCGCCAGAACGTCATCTAAAGACATGGGGCTTCCTTGCAGGTTTGATGCGGTGAGCCTAGCAGTGCAAAACATGCTGTCCAGAGCTTGAATGCATTGCGTGCAGAAGTCAGCCTGCGACATGAAGGCATTTAGCAATGTGTTGATCCAGAACAACGACAGCGATAAGTTATTCCATAATGTGAATTGGTAAATGTAACCGATTCCGGGCAGTGCCCGAACTATCAGATGGAGTAGCCGGTGAACTTTGACGCTATGCTCGACAATGCAATTGCCAATTTGCATGAAGAAGGCCGTTATCGGACCTTTATTGATATCGAACGCCGTAACGGCCAGTTTCCGCACGCCCTTTGGACACGTCTGGATGGCAGCGAACAAAATATTACCGTTTGGTGTGGCAATGACTATCTGGGCATGGGCCAGAACCCCGTCGTTCTTGAGGCCATGCACGAGGCAATCGACGCTGCAGGGTCAGGATCGGGCGGTACCCGCAACATTTCCGGCACAACCGTGTACCACAAACGGCTTGAGGCTGAACTGGCGGATTTGCACGGTAAAGAATCGGCGCTGCTGTTTACCAGTGCTTATATCGCCAATGACGCGACACTAAGTACGCTGCCAAAACTGTTTCCGGGGTTGATCATCTATTCAGATGAACTGAACCACGCAAGCATGATCGAAGGTGTGCGCCGCAACGGTGGGGCGAAACGTATTTTCCGGCACAATGATGTTGAACATCTGCGCGAATTGTTGGCAGCGGATGATCCGGCAGCCCCAAAACTGATCGCGTTTGAATCAATCTATTCGATGGATGGCGACTTTGGCCCGATCGAGGCGATTTGTGATTTGGCAGATGAATTCGGCGCTCTGACCTATATCGATGAGGTTCACGCGGTGGGCATGTATGGTCCGCGCGGGGCAGGGGTCGCAGAACGCGACCGGTTGATGCATCGTCTGGACATTATCAACGGCACATTGGCCAAAGCCTATGGCGTCATGGGCGGCTATATCGCGGCCAGTGACAAAATGTGCGATGCGATCCGATCCTATGCGCCGGGCTTTATCTTTACCACGTCTTTGCCGCCAGCAATTGCGGCGGCAGCTGCGGCATCGGTGGCCTACTTGAAACGAGCGCCGGAACTGCGTGAGCAGCACCAGACTCAGGCAAAAATTCTGAAGCTGCGGCTTAAGGGGCTGGGCTTGCCGATCATTGATCACGGCAGCCATATTGTTCCGGTCATCGTGGGCAATCCGGTACATACCAAATTGCTCAGCGATATGCTGTTGGATGACTACAGCATATATGCCCAACCGATCAATTTCCCAACGGTTCCACGCGGCACCGAACGGCTTCGGTTTACGCCGTCGCCGGTGCATGGCCCCAAGGAAACGGACGCATTGGTTAGCGCCATGGACGCGCTTTGGTCGCATTGTGCGCTGAATCGCGCCGAGTCATCGGCCTAAAGCTCAAGATTGGTGTGCAAGATACTTGCGCTGTGTTATCGTTATCTCAACAACAGGCGCATACGAATCACAGAATGATTCTGGACGTTTGTGTTGAGATGGGGCAGCAAACATGATTGGGCGCAAAGCACCGCGCAAATCAGAAGAACCAGAGATCGTAGAGCCTAAAGGCTTTGACGATTTCGAACTGCGTCTTGGCGATACGATGCGCGGTGAACGCGCCACCATGGGTAAATCTTTGCTGGATGTGCAGCGAGAATTGCGCATCAAAGCAGCTTATATTGCCGCAATTGAAAACTCTGACCCGTCTGCCTTTGATACCCCAGGCTTTATTGCTGGTTATGTGCGGTCTTATGCGCGCTACCTGAACATGGATCCTGACCGCTCTTTTGGCCAATTCTGTGAGGAAAGCGGTTTTGAGGTGGCGCATGGCATGTCTGCACAGGCATCGGTCATCAAAAAGAAGAACGAAAGCAAGGTTGGACACAAAGGCAAAAATGCTGATCCTTTCCTATCGCCCAATACGCCGTTTGTGCCTGCTGGTGAAAGCCTGCTTAGCCAGATCGAACCACGCGCTATCGGGTCAACATTGGTCTTGCTCGCGCTGATTGCAGGCATTGGTTATGGTGGTTGGACCGTGCTGAAACAGGTGCAACAGGTTCAGTTCGCGCCGGTTGAACAAACGCCAACGGTGCTGTCCGATTTGGACCCGGTAAACAACATCCCGCGTCTTGATACGCTTTCTGATGCCGAATTTTCAGCACCCACAGCGGATGCGCTGGACAGGCTTTACCGTCCACAAGCGTTGGATGTGCCAGTCCTGGTGGCACGCGATGCACCGATTTCGACACTTGATCCCAGGACTGTAGGGTCTTTCCGCCAACCGTTTGAGCCGCAAATGCAGGTAGTAAATACTGTTCTGCGCAACGAAGAGCTGGTGCCGCGAGTGATCGAAATCGCGGCTCCGCAATTGCAAATGGTGGCGGTACGTCCTTCCTGGGTCAGGGTCAAAGCCGCTGATGGCACGGTAATTTTCGAAGGTATCATGGAAAGCGGTCAAAGCTATGATGTGCCGGCAATGGAAGAACCGCCCACTTTGCGCGCTGGGGAATCCGGGGCAATCTATTTTGCGTTGAATGGCGAACATTACGGGCCCATCGGGTCGCCCGGTTCCGTCACCAAAAACCTGGCAATGTCGATTGATCTGGTAACCGAGAATTTCGCCGTTGCCGATCTGAGCGAAGATGAAGATTTGCGCCATTACGCCGAAGCAAAAGGCCTTGTCGCTGACTAAGCTGTCTATTGTAGTGCAGGCCAATGCATCCTAGATTAATTCTGACGCTCAAACACAGGTCAGACTCTCCATGTCGCTGAATTCAATACGCCCGTGGCGCAATATTTATCGCCGCAAATCCCGTCAAATTATGATTGGCAGTGTCGCGGTTGGCGGTGATGCACCAATTACCGTGCAAACCATGACCAATACGCTGACCACAGATGTTGCGGGCACCATCGCGCAAGTGCAGGCCGCTGCCGACGCCGGCGCGGATCTGGTGCGTATTTCAGTGCCGGACGAGCCGTCGTCCAGAGCTCTGAAACAGATTATTGCCGAATCGCCAGTGCCGATCATTGCGGATATTCATTTTCATTATAAACGCGGGATCGAGGCGGCCGAGGCAGGCGCGGCCTGTCTGCGGATCAATCCGGGCAATATCGGTAACGAAATCCGCGTCAAAGAAGTTATCAAAGCCGCGCGCGATCATGATTGTGCCATTCGCATCGGCGTCAATGCCGGCTCACTCGAGCGCCACTTGCTGGAAAAATATGCTGAACCATGCCCCGAGGCGATGGTAGAATCGGCCCTTGCCCATATCCGGATTCTTGAGGACAACGACTTTCACAATTTCAAGATCAGCGTCAAAGCGTCAGACGTATTTCTGTCTGCTGCTGCTTATCAGGGCATCGCCGAAGCCACTGATGCGCCCATTCATCTGGGTATAACCGAGGCTGGCGGGCTGGTCAGTGGCACGATCAAATCGGCTATCGGGCTGGGCAATCTGCTGTGGATGGGCATCGGCGACACTATCCGGGTGTCGTTATCTGCTGATCCCGTCGAAGAGGTCAAAGTCGGTTTTGAAATCCTGAAATCACTGGGCTTGCGTCATCGCGGTATCAACATCATTTCCTGCCCGTCCTGCGCGCGGCAGGGTTTTGACGTGATCAAAACCGTCGAGGCACTGGAGAAACGGTTGGAGCACATCAAAACGCCAATGAGCCTGAGCATCATTGGCTGTGTGGTCAACGGACCGGGCGAAGCGCTGATGACCGATGTCGGTTTCACCGGCGGCGGGGCAGGGTCGGGGATGGTCTATCTGGCGGGCAAGCAAAGCCACAAGCTGGGCAATTACGAAATGGTCGATCATATCGTTGAGCTGGTCGAAAAACGCGCGGCCGAGATTGATGCAGAGGCCGCTGAGTAGAGCCACGGCATAGGCTATTGATCTCTGGACTACACGTTGGCTGGGTAACCGTTTTCTTTCAAAAAAAACGGCCCGGAAAGCTTTGGTTTTCCGTTTACCCACCTCGGTAGCAGTTATTTTTTGCGCTTTTCAGCCACGATTGCTGCCATTTGGTCTGCGGGCAAATAGCCTCTCAGCATTTCATCGTGCAGCACAAAGCTGGGCGTTCCATTGATCTGCAACCGTTGCGCCAACGCGTGGGTGGCGGCGATTTCGGCGGTCACTTGGTCACTGTCCATCCGCGCCATGATCGCGTCAGTATCTAGCCCCAGACCATCGGCAACACGCCGCAGGGCGACATCGCTGGCATCACCGCCAAGGGTCATCAGCGCATCATGCACATCTTTGTAGGCATCCGCGCCTGCCACCTGTTTGGTGGCAACCGCAAAGCGCGATGAAATCATTGAATTCTCGCCAAGAATTGGCAATTCCTTGATGATCAGGCGGATGTTGCCATCTGACGTGATCAACTGTTCGACCTCTGGCATAGCGCGTCGGCAATAACCGCAGCGGTAGTCCAGGAATTCTACCAATGTAATGTCGCCCTCAGGATTGCCGCCGACCCAGGAAAATCCATCGTCAAATAGTTCGTCGGAATACATGGCAACCAGCGCCAGATCATTTTGTGCTTTGGCGTTGGCCTGACGCTCTTCCAGCAAGTTTACCGCCTCGATTATGACCTCGGGGTTGTCCAGCAAATAGGCGCGAATTTCAGCGCGAAAAGCAGCGCGCTCTGCGTCGCTCATCGAGGTAAGGTCAATCGCCTGAGCCGGATTGGCAAGCAAGGCCAGCGCAGTCAGGGCAGGGGCGGCAAATCGGATCATCGTTTCTTTTTTCCTTTTTCAAAGCGTTCTGCAGCAATGAGCACATCCTGCGCCCTTTGCCAAGGTGCAGAGCCACGTGGCAGTAAATTTGAGGCGCGTTGGGCCTGCCGACCAGCATCCGGTATCTTGCCTTGCAACGCATAACGTTCCGCAGTGACCAATGCTGCCATCCCGGTTTGATCGGTTTTTGCATAAGCAAGGGACAAGTCTCGCAAAACACGTGTGTCGCGGAAATCCCGGTCGCGGGCTTTTTCAAGCGGACCAAGGGCGGTTTTGGGTTGTCCGTCTGCAAGCAACGCACGCCCAAGGCCGCCCTGAATAAGTGCCTCGCGTGGGGCCAGTTCTGCTGCTGTTTCATAGGCTGAAATAGCGCGGCCTGTTTTGCGGTTTTCTATCAGTATTTGACCTTTGAGGTCATAATAATAAGGATCATCTGGGCGAATAGCGATGGCCGCATCAATGGCCCGAAGAGCAGGTGTCAGATCGCGATTGCGATGATGGGCAACCGCCTCGCGCATCAGGCGGATGTCATCGCTGGTTTCTTCGTGGGCCCGACGCAGCGTCCATTTTGGGGCTCGGTTAAAGGCAGACAGCTTACCACGAGCGCGGGCGAACCAGTATTCGGCGTCTGGGTTGGGTTTGATTGATCCGCCATGGGCTGCGACATAGGCTTGTGCTGCGCGTAGACGATCGCGGGTAAGTGGATGGGACTGCATATAGGGGTCTTGGCGACTGACATTCAGGACTTCCTGGCCATAAAAAATCTGGTGCAGATCTACCAGGCCTTGCGGGTCGATTCCGGAATCACGCATATAGCTGGCAGCGGATCGATCAGCGGCAGCCTCTTCGGCGCGGGTGTGTCTCAGAAATGATCGCAAGGCTGATGAAGATGTACCGGCAGCAATGCCACCCGCCGCTTCGGCTGAGCCTGCGGCGGCGGCCACCGCCGCGAGCAGTAATCCCAACCCGGCCACGGTGCGTGCATTTTGCATATTGCCTGTGCGCCGCGCGATATGCCCGTTGGCGATATGGGCGGCCTCATGCCCGATGACGGCCTGAAGAGCAGCTGCAGACTGGACTTTCTGGATCAGCCCGTAGTTCAGAAATATCGTCTGGCCGTCGATAACAAATGCGTTCAGCTTGCTGTCATTCACCACCAAAACACGCACGCGGGTTGGACTAAGGCCTGCAGACCGCAGTATAGGCGCGGCCAATTCGCTTAACGCGTGTTCGATCCCGGCATCGCGCAACAATGAAATTGCACCTGACGGAATCGTTGACATCAGGTATAAGAACACTGTCAGACCAATCACCGGACCCTTGGCGAAAGTCGGAACAAGGATTGAGCCCAGCCGGGATAAGTGAACAATAAACATGACCGCACAATGAAAGAAACCCATGCGAAACTCAAGCCGCGCCAACGTTGATCCCTTCATCGTGATGGATGTCATGGAGGGCGCCCGAAAAGCCGAAGAAAGCGGACGTCATATCATTCATATGGAGGTCGGCCAGCCCGGAACCGGTGCCCCCAAAGGTGCGGCTCGGGCATTGTCTAAGGCCTTGGAAACAGACGCATTGGGCTATACTGTGGCGCTTGGCCTGCCAGCATTACGTCGACGCATCGCGCGGATGTATGGTGATTGGTACAATGTCGATCTGAACCCGGATCGTGTGATCATAACGCCCGGATCATCCGGCGGATTCTTGCTGGCGTTCACCGCCCTTTTTGACAGCGGTGATCGGGTTGGCGTCGGCGCTCCGGGTTATCCGTCTTATCGCCAAACCATAAGAGCGCTGGGTCTGGTGCCAGTGAATTTGCCCACCGCACCTGAAAACCGACTGCAACCCGTGCCAGCTGATCTTGCCGGGCTTGATCTGGCCGGATTGATGGTTGCCTCGCCCGCCAACCCAACGGGCACGATGTTGGACCGCGCGGCCATGTCAGCACTGATCGATGCGACCCACGGTATGGGTGCGTCGTTCATTTCAGACGAAATTTATCACGGTATCGAGTATGAGGCCAAAGCTGTCACTGCTTTAGAGCTGACCGACGAAGTGTACGTCATCAATTCCTTCTCGAAATACTTCAGCATGACTGGCTGGCGGGTTGGATGGATGGTGGTGCCTGAAGATCAGGTGCGGGTGGTGGAACGCATCGCCCAGAACATGTTCATCTGCGCCTCACATGCAAGTCAGTTCGTGGCACTGGCTGCGATGGATTGTGATGATGAACTACAGGACAATCTGGCGGTTTACGCTGCGAACCGGGCGCTGATGCTTGAGGGGCTGCCGCGCGCCGGGTTTACCAACATCGCGCCGCCCGACGGGGCATTTTATGTATACGCCGATGTGTCGGACCTGACGAAAGATAGCCGTGCCTTTGCTGCCGAGATTCTGGACAAAGCCGGAGTCGCGGTTACTCCGGGGCTTGATTTTGATCCTGTACGGGGCGCAACGACACTGCGGTTTTCATACGCGCGGGCGACAGCCGATATAAAAGAAGGTCTGAAGCGACTGGCAAAGTTCATGGCTGAACGAAAAAGCGATTAACTCAGATTGCCCCCGTTCCCTTGTGTGATCTGATTGGCTATCGTGCAGGCAAAACACAAGGTTTTCGAGTATGAACAGGCTACGACAGGCGTTGGTCGCGCTTTGG
>PIVL01000882.1 GCA_003354145.1 Paracoccaceae bacterium | reverse complement strand
AAAATGATCCTGCCAATGCTGTTGCCGGAACGCTGAAATGTTGCGTTTAACCGAAATTTTGGTTTCGATTTCGGGCTCGTCAGACGGAAACGCATCTTGCGCACGCACAAGAGCGGGCGCAGTCGTTCTGGATGCGGAAAAAGTGACAGATGGTCGCTGCCGTTCGGAGCGAATTTTCCAGTTTTCCAGAATTACACACAGGCGCGCTTAGCGGACCTTGCCGCCTTCAATGAAGCTGTCTAACTTCTCCAGATGGAAACCGATATGCAGATACTTGGCGTCGCAGAACGACTTTTCCCGGCAATAGTGAGCGGCGAGAAAATGTCGACAATCCGTTGGCGCGAACGGCAAATCGTTCCCGGTGTGCTCACGTTTGTTTGTGACGAGCAGCCTGAACAAACTATTGAAGTAAAAGTATTTCGTTGTACCAAAATGCCGCTGTCCGATGCGGCGGCGTTCGTTGGAAAAGCGGCTGAATGGCCAGATGAAGATATGCTTGAAGGTATGCGTGAGCATTACCCTGCAATCAAACTTTCGAGCATTGTTCAGGTAATCGAATTTGAGCTACCGATTTCGGGGTAACGAAGCAGTTTGGGTTCAAAGCAACCGAACCTGAGTGCCAATCTTAACCAGCGGATACAGCTCTTCTACGTGCTGATTATAAAGACCAATGCACCCGGATGAGCTTTGACGACCAATTTTGCGGGTGTCGTGGGTGCCGTGGACAAGATAGGCGGGCCAGTCCAGGTACATCGCGCGGGTGCCCAGCGGGTTGCCGGGGCCGCCATCCATGCGCAGGGGCAGGTC
>PIVL01000881.1 GCA_003354145.1 Paracoccaceae bacterium | reverse complement strand
CCGCGCGCTGGAATTGATCGACGTTGTGATCGAAGAACTGGCCGCGTGCTATACGCCAGCCGAATCGCGCGCCCCTGACGCCCCGCTTTTGCATGAAGGTAAGGCGGGCAACCTTGAGCGTGAGGTTCACCACACGTTTGGCTCTGTCGCAGACGGTTTCGCGCAGGCCGATCTGGTGCATGAGCAGACCTTTGACTGTGCCGAGGTCAACCACGCTCAGATGGAACCACATGCCGCAATGGCCGAATATGACCCGGTTCGCGAACGGTTGACATTTCACTCGGTCACGCAGGTGCCATTTTACGTCCACCTTACGCTGGCGCGCTGTCTCGACATGGACAGTTCGCGTGTGAGGGTGGTCAAGCCGTTTGTCGGAGGAGGGTTCGGCGCCCGCACGGAAACGCTTAACTTTGAGATCATAGCCGCACTTTTGGCCCGTGCGGTCGGCGGCAAAGTTATGATGCAGCTTTCGCGCGAAGAAAGTTTTCTGACCCACCGGGGACGGCCCAGCACAAAGGTCAAACTGAAAATTGGTTTGACCAGCGCTGGCAAGATAACCGCCACCGAATGCGAAGCAGTAATGAGCGGCGGGGCCTATGCCGGTTATGGGCTGGTCACAATTCTCTATGCTGGTGCGCTGCTGCACGGGCTTTATGATATCCCCAACATCAAATATGACGGGTATCGCGTCTATACCAACCATCCGCCCTGCGGAGCCATGCGCGGTCACGGCACGGTAGATGTGCGCCACGCATTTGAGGCGGTGCTTGATCGAATGGCCCGCGAATTGGGGCTTGATCCCTTTGCC
>PIVL01000093.1 GCA_003354145.1 Paracoccaceae bacterium | reverse complement strand
AATCCAACAGATATGACGCAAAAATTGCTTACCCAAGGCATCAATGTCTCGGTCTCATCGATCGGCAGCGCGCAGCTTGATCTGGGCGCACGAGGTTTGTCTGCGCTGACCCGTGCCTCTGTGCATTACTTTAACACGGATGCAGAAATTGATCGGTTTGTTGAGGCGATCAAGGCAATTTAGTCTTACAAACACGCAGCATTCGCTAAAGGTTAGCGAGAGCGAAACCCACCCTGATCTCAAGCATCAGGCCTTTTAAGTGGCAGCCAGTGACAACAGGCGACTCCGACAATTGCAGACATAGGCCCAAAACAGGCCAAAGTCTGTTTTGCGAGGCTGTTTCAACGGATCGACGCACCAATTCGCTGTGCTAGCGCGAGTGTCGGCTTTGTTCAATTACAGGCTACACTCGCGAATCAATCTGGTATTGTCCGATGGATTACCTGCGGCTACGGATAGATTGGAAAAACTGCTTTCGGGCCCCTGTCTGAATTGCGAGTAAGATGAAGAAAGTGGACAGTGGCGCGGCGAGGGTGAAGGCCCACGCCAGGGCCCAAACAGGAGCGGCAACGACCGTTTCTACAGCTGAAGCAAAGACAAACGCGACTAAACTGGAACCTGTTGCAATGATGGACGACCCCAGACCTGCCAGGTCTCCGAGGGGGCGCATCGCAAACGCATTGAGGTTGCCGAACAAAAGGCCAAGGGCAAAGAAACCAAACCAACTTAGTCCAAGTAGAATGGTTAGCGGAGGATGACCACCGCAAAGTACGGCGGCAATCAAGAGACCTGCACCCGACAGTCCTAGCGCTAATAGACCTGCTAAGATCGGAGCCTCCATCCCCGTGCGCCCAACCAGCCAAACGTTCAACAAAAGAGCCAACGCAGTGCCAGTTGCCAGAAGCGCGAAAAACACGGGCATCATTGCTGAGACACCATAAACCGCGCCAAAAAGGTTCGCGGCCACGGCAAAATAGGTAAGTTGTGCGCCGAAGACAAAACCGGTCGCGATGACAATGGGCGTCACGTCGTTGCGAAACAGCATTGTCCGAATGTTTTGCCACAACCGCCGTGGATTTAGGGGTACGCGCTTCTCGACAGGAAGCGTCTCGGGATGCCGCAGCCACAACCATGCGCCAAGCCCCCCCGCCAACGTCAGATACGACCAGAACAGACCTCGCCAACCAGCGGCTGCTGCGATCAATGCACCCAATACGGGTGCAATCATAGGCACAAGCATGAGCAAGGTGAAAATCACCGACATGATCTTGGCCATGTCCGCGCCTTCATACCGGTCGCGGATCATTGTACGTGTCCCAATTTTTGGTCCGGCGACACCTATGCCCTGAAGGAACCTCCCAAAAATCACTGCCGCAAAGTTTTCTGCCGTGGCGGCGACCACTGTGCCAATGACAAACACAACAAGCCCGGCAATCACGGCGGGACGGCGTCCCAAGGCATCACTGATCGGGCCAATCACCAATTCTCCGATAGCCATGCCCAACACGAAGACTGTAATGATTTGAGCGCCTGAGAGCGAAGATTTAGCGTCAAAAGCATTTTCTATCATGGGCATTGCTGGCAGCACGCCATCAATCGCGAAAGCAGTCAGGGCGGTCAGCGCGACATAGAGAGAAAGGCGTTCAACACGGTTCATCAATAATTATTCCTGATAAATGATCGGTTAAGCTCTCCCAAACTTATGGAATACGCTCGACTGTTTTTCAATACCGTAAAGCGATTAACCATGATAGTCGACATTCGTTAAGCGTGCAGCATCCGGTTAAGAGGCTCCGAACCGTCATCTAACAGTTTTGACTGATGACCGCTTTGCATTATTAAGCGGTCATCAGCTTGGTTGGCCGTTACATGGTTCAGAGCCTAGATCATCTCAAACACGATCCCGGCCATTATTGCGCCGCTCACACCCAGCGCCAGATAGGCAGCAAAGACCCGTGGCTTGACCAGCGACCAGACCGCCGCCATTGCTGGGATCGAGCTGACAGCACCGGCAATCATAAACGCCATCGCCGCCCCTGCCCCCATGCCTTGCTCCATCAACCCTGACAGCATTGGTGGCGCGACATAAGAATTCAGATAGGCCGGCATCCCAACCAAAGCAGCCGTCGCTATTGGCAGCACACCTTCACCGCCAACAACCGACGCGATCAGGTTCGCCGGGACGTAGTGCACCAGCAAGGCCTCAAGCGTGTAGGCCAACGCCAGCCACTTGAACAGGAACAATCCATTGCTGACAAACTCGGCACGGAATTGTGTGCGACGCGGGGCTTCGGTCCAGAATTTCCAAACCGGGTGCCCCTCCAAATCGGGGCCCGAGCCGCAACAGCCACTGCGCTGGTACACCTTCAGGGGTTGTGCGAATGCGCCGCTTCGGCTCAGTGCCCTGATGGCAAATCCACCGAATAGACCAAGCGCAACTGCCGCCACCGCCTTGCCAATCGCAAACGGCCAGCCAAGTGCCGCTGCCGTAATCAGCAACGTCGGCGGGTCGATAAGCGGTGAAGACAGCCAGAACGCCATAACGGCTGACAACGGCGCACCCAAAGCCAGCAATCCGGCGATGAAAGGAATGACTTCACAGGAACAGAACGGGGCCAGGCCACCAAACAAAGCTGCCAGAAAAATCATTCGGGTTTCCCGGCCAACAAACGCCCTGGCGACCATGACCTCGGCTCCGGTCGCTTTGAGATAGGCCAGCAACAGCACGGCGAACAAGATGAACGGCGCGGTATGGGCAAGTGCCGCAATGGCAAACTGTATCGTTGCAACCAGATTGCCGGGGTCCAGCACGGCAACGCCAATCAGCACTGCAAGTATTATGGCCCATGGCGTTTTCAGGAGACTCGCAAATGAGCGCAGTCCACCGCCGGGATTTTGTGTTGTATCAGCCATTGTTCGCAGCCTTTTTTGATATGTCAGCGCAGCATTCCGCCAGAATGAACTGTGCCAGATCTTCAAGCGCACCAAAGCATGCCGTATTGACTGTTGAGCGTCCAACTCGCTGCTGGGTGACCAATCCACCCGCGGCCAGAAACTTCAGATGATGTGCCAATGTAGACGGAGCCATATCAGTCCGATGTTGTATCTCGCCCACAGTTAGACCTGGCTCGCCAGCACGAATCAGCGTCTTAAGCACTTGCAACCGTGCCTCTGATCCCATCGCTGCAAAACCTCGGGATGCTGTTTCCCACATATTACTTACTCCATTAAACTATAAAACTAGTTATATAGAGAATTTGTTGTTTTGGGAAGCCTAAAAATTGAAATTCCTTCTAAGGCCAGATTGCACCCGGTTTAGGTCCAGACTAAACTGATGCAAATGGCCATCTCAGTTGACACCTTTTTCCTAAAACCTGACGCTCAGGGCACCTTGCAGGCGCAAATCCAGCAAATGATTGCCGAGGGCATTTTGTCTGGGCGGTTTCACAAGGGAGAAAAGCTGCCCTCGTCCCGCAAACTCGCCAGTCATCTGCGGATCAGTCGGATCACTGTGACGTTGGCCTATACCGAGCTGCTGGCAAATGATTACCTGACCTCACGCGGGCGTTCAGGGTATTACGTGTCCGAAAATGCTCCGGTGCCGCCAATTTATGCGCCGGTGCATCAGACCAGTGAAACTGTTGATTGGGACCATGCCATCAGCCAGCGATTTACCGGTGGGGACACGCCTGAGAAGCCTCAGGATTGGTCGAAATACCGATACCCATTTGTTTATGGGCAGGCCGACGCAACGCTGTTTGATCACGCGAACTGGCGGCTGTGTGCGTTACGCGCCTTGGGGCAAAAGGACTTTTCCGCACTGACCACGGATTACTACGACCAGGACGACCCACTGCTGATCGAATTCATTGCCCGCCATACATTGCCACGGCGGGGCATCACCGCCAGACCCGAAGAAATCTTGATAACGCTTGGGGCACAAAACGCTCTTTGGCTGACCAGTCGGTTGTTGCTGGATCAAAATCGCAAAGCCGCAATTGAAGACCCCTGCTATTATGCCCAGCGCGATATTCTAAGGCAGTCAAATTGCCAATTGGCCCAAGTCAGCGTGGATACTGATGGCTTGCCACCTGCCAATATTCCACCTGACACTGATGTGATTTTTACGACACCCAGCCATCAGGCCCCGACCACCGCTACCATGCCACTTTCCCGACGCCGCGATCTGCTTGATCGGGCCCGCGCGCTGGACGCTCTGATTGTCGAGGATGACTATGAGTTTGAAATGTCGTTTCTTGCGGCCCCCTCACCGGCCCTCAAATCGATGGATCAGGACGGTCGGGTAATCTATGTCGGTAGCTTTTCGAAATCGTTGTTTCCGGGGCTACGGCTTGGCTATCTGGTCGGCTCAGAACCCTTCATCCGCGAGGCCCGTGCCTTGCGCGCATCAGTCTTGCGCCATCCTCCGGGGCATATTCAACGCACGGCAGCCTATTTCCTGTCATTGGGTCATTACGATGCTCAAATTCGGCGCATGGCAAGCACGCTGCATGATCGCCGCCAAGTGCTGGAAGAGGCGATTGCTACGCATGGGCTGACCATTGCCGGTCGCGGTGTGTATGGCGGCTCATCCCTGTGGATGCGCGCGCCCGAAGGGATCAACACGATGGAGTTGGCAAGCACCTTGCGCGATGAAAGTGTTCTGCTTGAACCGGGTCGGGCGTTTTTTGCAGGGCCAGACAGACCACACAATTATTATCGGATCGGTTATTCATCGATTCCCGCCAATAGAATTGAACAAGGTATCAAACGTATTGCCAGCGCGATGAGCAGATGATTACCTACGGGATACCCAAATTGCCAATCTGGAATCATCCCGTCGCGAAACTGGCCCTATTGGTCCTATACACAACCCCCTAAACCAAACCGAAACCATCGGCTTTGCACCGATTTACACGCATTCCACGGGAGAGACCGACCATGAAGATGACCACCGAAGAAGCCTTTGTGAAAACACTGCAACATCATGGAATCGATAATGTTTTCGGGATCATTGGATCGGCATTCATGCCCATCTCGGACATCTTTCCCAAGGCAGGAATCATGTTTTGGGATTGCGCCCACGAAGGCTCTGGTGGGATGATGGCAGATGGTTACACTCGTGCAACCGGCAAAATGTCGATGATGATTGCCCAGAATGGCCCCGGCATCACCAATTTTGTTACGGCTGTGAAAACCGCCTATTGGAACCATACACCGTTGCTGCTCGTCACTCCGCAGGCCGCCAACAAGACCATTGGTCAGGGTGGTTTCCAAGAGGTCGAACAGATGGCCGCGTTTGAAGACATGGTCGCCTATCAGGAAGAAGTTCGCGATCCCTCGCGCATTTGCGAAGTGCTTGCGCGGGTGATTTCACAGGCCAAACGCGCCTCGGCCCCGGCACAGATTAACATTCCACGTGATGTCTGGACGCAGGTGATCGACATCGACCTGCCCGAGATTGTCGAATTTGAACGTCCCGCAGGCGGCGAATTGGCAATTTCCAAAGCGGCCGAGCTGCTGTCGAACGCCAAATTTCCCGTGATGCTGAACGGCGCTGGCGTGGTTATCGGCGGTGCAATTCCGGCATCTATGGCTTTGGCCGAACGACTGGATTCGCCGGTTTGCTGTGGTTATCAGCACAATGACGCCTTCCCCGGTTCGCATCCCTTGTTTGCTGGACCTTTGGGCTACAACGGTTCTAAGGCAGCAATGGAGCTGATCTCGCAGGCAGATGTTGTGCTGGCACTCGGCACACGGTTGAACCCGTTCTCGACACTTCCGGGTTATGGCATCGACTACTGGCCAACGGATGCAAAGATCATTCAGGTGGACATCAACCCTGACCGTATTGGCCTGACAAAAAAGGTCACAGTTGGCATAGTTGGTGATGCCAAACAGGTCGCCACGTCGATCTTTGAACAGCTTTCCGGCAGTGCTGGTGACGAAGACCGTCAAGCCCGCAAAAATACAATTGCCACGACCAAATCCGCTTGGGCGCAGCAATTGTCGTCGATGGACCACGAAGAGGATGATCCCGGAACCACATGGAACCAACGCGCCCGCGCCGACAAACCCGACTGGCTGAGCCCACGCAAAGCATGGCGGGCAATTCAGGCGTCACTGCCGAAAGAGGCAATTATCTCATCCGATATCGGCAACAACTGCGCAATCGGCAACGCCTATCCAACCTTTGAAGAGGGCCGCAAATATTTGTCACCGGGTCTGTTTGGCCCCTGCGGTTATGGCCTGCCGTCTGTTGTTGGCGCCAAAATCGGCTGCCCGGACACTCCGGTTGTTGGGTTCTCGGGCGACGGAGCTTTTGGCATCGCAGTTACAGAGCTGACAGCCATTGGCCGCGAAGAATGGCCCGCAATCACACAGGTCGTGTTCCGCAACTATCAATGGGGCGCTGAAAAGCGCAATTCAACGCTTTGGTATGACGACAACTTTGTTGGCACGGAACTTAACGAAGGCGTGTCTTATTCCGGGATTGCCAATGCCTGCGGCCTAAAGGGTGTTGTCGCCCGAACAATGGACGAACTGACTGCCGCTTTGGCACAGGCGATCACCGATCAGATGGAAAATGGCATCACCACCCTCATCGAGGCAATGATCAATCAGGAATTGGGCGAACCGTTCCGCCGCGACGCGATGAAAAACCCTGTTGAAATTGCAGGCATCGACCCCAACGATATGCGTCCACAGAACGTTTGATGAGGTTAGCGCGCCCGATCATCCTGTGGGACGGTGCGCCGACCTATCCCTGTGCGACAGTGATCGCAGTGGCGGCGACTATATCGTCGACGCTGGCGCCACGGCTTAGATCGCAGACTGGTTTTCGGAACCCTTGCAGGAACGGGCCCAACGCTTGTGCACCCGCCAATTCCTGGCAGAGTTTATACGCGACGTTGCCCGCATCCAACGAAGGGAACACCAAGACATTGGCATCCAGCGGGTCCATACCCTTTTTCGCAGCAATTGCCGCGTTTAATGCTGCATCAGCCTGTACAGGGCCGACGTACCCGGTGATCTCGGCTGCCAAACGCACCATACCAACACTGTCGCCAACGCCTGATGCTCCGGTTGAAAACGACAACAACGCAACACGCGCTGATCCTAGTAAGGCATGTGCAGATGCTGCCGAGGCCGTTGCGATATCTGCCAGTCGTTCGGCATCCGGGCTGACATTTACTGCGCAATCCGCGAACACCAATTCCCGCCCATCCGGGAAGATCATCACAAAAAATGACGACGGCGTTTTAACGCCCTCGGTCAAACCTATGCCAATCGCCGCCGCCTCGATCACCCGTTTAGTCGGGCTGTCAGCCCCGGCCACCATCGCGTCTGCCTCGCCTGCCGCCACCATTGCCGCCGCACGGTACAAAGGTTTGGACACCATGCGCCGGGCAATCGGCTCTTTCAGGCCACGCGCCTTTATCAACGCATCGACATGCGCCTGCGATGGATCGGCTAAAGGCAAGGGCTCGCACAGACCCTCGGCTTTCAAACGCGCCATAGCATCCGCCACCCGAAGATCATCCATTTCGGGAAACACCACCCGGGCACCGCGCGCCCGCGCCTTGTCATATGCGTTTTCAAGAACTGACATCAGACCCCCTGTTTCACGGCAAAGGAGCCAGCTATGAGCGACAACGTCAAGATCAACCGTGGCCTCAAGGGCGTCTATTTTGAACGATCCGGCGTCAGTGACATTGATGGCGCTGCTGGCAAGCTAAGTTATCGTGGTTATTCGATCCACGATCTGGCCACTAAATCGACCTTTGAAGAGGTTAGCTATCTACTAATCCATGGTGAGTTGCCAACACCTGCCGAACTGGCAGATTATGATGCGCAGCTCAAAGCCGCGCGGGTGCTGCCACCGCAAATCCACGACATCATTGCAGCGTGCAAAGACGGCCACCCTATGGATGTTCTGCGCACCGCTGTGTCTGCCTTGGCCGCATTAGAGCCTGATAGCCAGCAGGTTGGAGAGCAGGCATTCATCGAAAATGGCATCCGTCTCACGTCACAGGTGCCGATGATCATCGCCGCACATGAGGCCATTCGCAATGGCCGTACTCCGGTCGCCGCTGACCCGACTCTTGGCCATGCAGCCAACTGGTTATGGATGCTAAAGGGCGAAAAACCAACAGAAAGCACTGCACGTCTGGCCGACGTTGATTTCATTCTACATGCGGAACACGGGGCCAATGCCTCCAGCTTTGCCGCACGCGTGACGGTCGGAACCGAGGCCAATCTGCATGGCGCAATCGTCACCGCGCTGTCAACGCTTGCCGGTCCGGCCCATGGAGGTGCAGCCGAGGACGTGATGAAGATGGTGCACGAGATCGGTTCTCCCGACAAAGCCGCTGCTTACGTGAAAACCAAGCGCACAGCGCGCGAGGCAGTCACAGGATTCGGCCATCGTGTGTACCGCAAAGAAGACCCGCGCGCGCGCCATATGCGCGAAGGTGTGCGCCAGTTGGGCGAGGAAATGGGAGCGCCGGAATGGTACGCTATTTTGCAGGCTGTCGTCGAAGCAATGTCGCCCTATGCCCGCCATGGTCTGAACGTGAATGTCGATTTCTATTCTGGGGTGATCTATCAACTGCACGGTATTCCGATGGACCTTTATGTGCCGATATTTGCCATTGGCCGCATGCCCGGCTGGATCATCCAATGTGTCGAACAACAACGCGGCAATATCCTGATCCGACCGCTAACGCTTTATAATGGTCCGGATATGCGCGATTATGTGGCTCTAGAGGATCGGTAAATCCTTCCGGCATACGCGACCTTTTCAGAATTATTTCCCATCAAGGTAAATAACTGCAGAAAGTTATCGCACCTCCGGCAGAAAAAATATAGTTTGCCCAAGACGCGACAAGAGGACAGTCATGGCCTACCAACAGCCTGATCTCGATACTTCCCCCAAAGTTTCTGACGAGATACGCAAGACGACCTGCTATATGTGCGCCTGCCGCTGCGGGATCAATGTGCATATGAAGGATGGAAAGCTTGCCTATATCGAAGGTAACCGTGATCATCCCGTGAACAAAGGCGTTCTCTGCGCCAAAGGTAGCGCCGGAATTATGCAGGTGAACGCACCATCGCGCCTGCGTTCTCCTCTGAAACGCGTTGGCCCACGTGGCTCGGGTGAATTCGAGGAGATTTCCTGGGACGAAGCTTTGGGAATCGCCACGGATTGGCTGAAACCAATCCGCAAGAACAACCCCGAAAAGCTTGCGTTCTTTACGGGGCGCGATCAAAGCCAGAGCTTTACCAGCTTCTGGGCGCAGAATTTTGGCACGCCGAATTATGCTGCACATGGAGGGTTCTGTTCGGTCAACATGGCAGCGGCAGGCATCTATACGATGGGCGGTGCGTTTTGGGAGTTTGGGCAACCCGATTGGGACCATACCAAGCTGTTCATGCTGTTTGGAGTGGCCGAAGATCACGACAGCAACCCGATCAAAATGGGCATTTCCAAGATCAAAGCGCGTGGAGCGCGCGTGATTGGGGTCAATCCTATCCGCACGGGCTATAACGCGGTTGCGGATGACTGGGTTGGGATTACGCCGGGAACTGATGGGCTGTTTATTCTGGCCCTGATCCATGAGCTTATGAAAGCAGGTAAGATCGATCTGGATTATCTGGCACGCTACACTAACGCGCCTGTCCTGCTGAACAGTGACCCCGATTCACCGGAATATGGGCTTTTCCTGCGGGATGACGACGACAAACCACTGGTTGTTGATCGCGACACTGGCGCGCTGACTGCCTTTGACAAACCCGGCGTGCGGCCCGACCTGTCCGGTACATATCGCCATGCCGGGGTCACTCATCGCCCAGTATTCCACATGATGGCGGAACGCTATCTAGACCCATCTTATGCGCCCGAGGCCGTGGCCGACCGCTGCGGAATCCCAGCGGAAAAAATCAAAACCATCGCGTTCGAACTGGCCCGCGTCGCCTTTGAAGAGGCGTTTGAATTAGATCGTGAATGGACCGATTTTCGTGGTGAAACCCACAAAACCATGACCGGCCGTCCGGTCAGTTTTCACGCTATGCGTGGGATTTCGGCCCATGCCAACGGGTTTCAAACCTGCCGTGCGCTGCATGTATTGCAAACCTTGTTGGGCACAGTCGAGGCCCCCGGTGGTTTCCGGTTCAAACCCCCCTACCCCAAACCCGCCACAGCACACCCCAAGCCCCATTGCGGCGTAAGCCCGGATAGCCCGCTGGATGGCCCGCACCTTGGCTTTGTTCAAGGTCCCGAGGATCTGGCGCTGAAACCAGATGGCAGCCCCGCCCGCATCGACAAAGCCTTTACCTGGGATAACCCGATGAGTTCGCATGGCCTGATGCATATGGTCATCTCAAACGCCCATGCCGGGGATCCCTATAAGATCGACACTCTGTTTATGTATATGGCCAATATGTCGTGGAATTCGTCCATGAACACTGGCGGTGTCATGGAGATGTTGACGGACAAGGATGACAATGGCGATTACGTTATCCCGCACATCATCTATTCTGATGCTTACAGTTCAGAAATGGTCGCTTATGCCGACTTGATCCTGCCTGATGCGACCTATTTGGAACGCCACGACTGTATCTCGTTGCTTGACCGTCCGATCTGCGAAGCAGATGCCGCGGCAGACGCGATCCGCTGGCCAGTGATTGAGCCGGACCGAGACGTGCGCGGCTTTCAATCGGTGCTATGTGATCTGGGCGCGCGGTTGGAATTGCCGGGGTTCACCAACGATGATGGCAGTGCTAAATATGCTGATTACGCCGACTATATCGTGAACCACGAACGAAAACCCGGCATTGGTCCGCTTGCTGGATTTCGCGGCGATGGATCGGATGTAGGGCGCGGCGACGTGAACCCGGATCAACTGGATCGCTATATTGAAAACGGAAGCTTTTTCGCCAGCCATATCCCCGAAGAGGCATCGTATTTCAAACCATGGAACATGGCCTATCAGGATTGGGCCGTGGGCATGGGCCTGTTTGATACACCTCAACCTTATTTGTTCCAGCTTTATGTCGAACCAATGCGCAAATTCCAGATTGCCGCCGAGGGACATGGGGAACGCCAACCGCCGGATCACCTACGCGACCAGATCAAATCAAAAATGGACCCGTTGCCGATTTGGTACGAAACCGACCAGCAGGGCAATGACGGCTATACCATCAGCGCGCTAACACAGCGACCGATGGCGATGTATCACAGCTGGGGCTCGCAAAACGCCTGGCTGCGGCAACTGCATGGGCACAACCCGCTGTATATGCCGACGCGTTTGATGCGTGAAAAGGGTCTAAGCGATGGCGATTGGGCACGGGTGTCATCTCCGCATGGCGAGATTACTGTGCCGGTCATGGAAATGGCGGCGCTGAATGACAATACGGTCTGGACATGGAACGCAATTGGCAAACGCAAAGGCACCTGGGCCCTGGACAAAGACGCGCCAGAGGCAACCAAGGGCTTTCTGCTAAACCACCTCATTCACGAGTTGTTGCCGCCCAAAGGCGACGGGCTGCGTTGGGCCAATTCAGACCCAATTACCGGGCAAGCGGCATGGTTTGATCTGAAGGTAAAGATTGAAAAGGCGGAAGATCAGCGCGAAAGCCAGCCGGTCTTCGACTCGATCAAATCTCCGGTGGCATCATGACCCAACTTCCTGAACAAACTGAGCGCAAACTCGGCCTTGTTATCGATCTGGACACCTGCGTCGGCTGTCATGCCTGCGTGATCTCGTGCAAAGGCTGGAACACCGAGAATTACGGTGCCCCCTTGTCCGACCAAGACCCCTATGGAGCGGATCCTTCCGGCACCTTCCTGAACCGGGTCCACAGCTATGAGGTGCAGCCCGAAGCAGGCCCGGCGCAACTTATCCATTTTCCCAAATCCTGTCTGCATTGCGAGGATGCGCCCTGTGTCACCGTCTGCCCCACCGGGGCCAGCTATAAACGCGTTGAGGATGGCATTGTTCTGGTTAACGAAAGCGACTGCATCGGCTGTGGGCTTTGTGCCTGGTCCTGCCCCTACGGTGCACGCGAACTGGATGCGGCGGCGGGCGTGATGAAAAAATGCACCCTGTGCGTTGATCGTATTTACAACGACAATCTGCCGGAAGAAGACCGCATCCCATCCTGCGTGCGCACCTGCCCCGCTGGTGCGCGGCATTTTGGCGATCTGGGTGATCCCGACAGTGATGTGTCGCAACTGGTTGCTGAACGCGGCGGAATGGACCTGATGCCTGAGCAGGGCACCAAACCGGTAAACAAATACCTGCCACCCCGCCCAAAAGACACGTTAAACGACGAGACCAACATCCTTGCCCCGCTTTTGGCCCCGGTTGAACAAACCGACGGGTTTCTTGGCTGGCTCGACAAAGCTCTGGAGAAGCTCTGACATGCATCCCGCTCCTTCCGTCATCGCGTTTACTACGCTGTCTGGCCTTGGCTTTGGTCTTCTGTTTTGGCTGGGACTTGGCTATCCAAATGTTACTGGATGGGTTGCATTTGTTCTGTTTGCCATCGCCTATCTGATGGCTGTCGGTGGCTTGCTGGCTTCGACTTTTCATTTGGGACGTCCCGAACGGTTTCTCAAAGCGTTCAGCCAATGGCGGAGCAGTTGGCTAAGTCGTGAAGGCATCTGTGCTGTGGCCGGTTTGATCGTGATGGCGATCTACGGGGCCGGTTTGGTGTTTCTGGGCACCAGCTGGCCACTCCTCGGAGCGATTGGCGCCGTGCTTAGCCTGCTAACGGTTTTCACGACGTCGATGATTTACGCGCAGCTCAAAACCGTTGCTCGCTGGCACACACGCCTGACCCCTGCGTTGTTCCTAAGCCTGTCAATTGCTGGTGGTGCATTGCTTGCCGGGCAGGTCGCGATGGCCACGGCCCTGCTTGTACTTGCGGGCATCATTCAAATGGTCTGGTGGCTGCAAGGCGACAAAGCATTTGCGCAATCCGGCACCAATATGGCAACGGCCACTGGTCTTGGCAGTATCGGCACAGTCCGCGCGTTTGAGCCGCCACATACCGGCAACAATTACCTACTAAACGAGTTCGTTTATGTAGTCGGGCGCAAACACGCGACAAAATTGCGGATGATCTCGCTAGTGTTGATGATCGGACTGCCTGTGCTGCTGTTGCTCGCACCTTTTGCTCATCTATTTGCCCTTCTAGCAGTGCTGTCGCACCTGATCGGGGTCATCATCTCACGTTGGTTATTCTTTGCGCAGGCCGAACATGTGGTCGGATTGTACTACGGCAAACGTTAGCAAGCGTGGGTTTTCACCCACCCTACGCCCAAATCTTGCGCAACCGTGATTAGTTGATCAAACCAGCCCCACGCATAGCCGCCTTGATCGCCGCTTTGGTGCCATCTTCAAGCTCGACCAAAGGTGAGCGCACATCGGCACTGCATTTGCCCAGCAAAGACAGGCCATATTTGGCACCGACCAGCCCGGGTTCAGTAAAGATCGCCTGATGCAGTGGCATCAACCGATCCTGATAGTCCAGCGCCTTGGTATAATCGCCATCCGCCATCGCCGCCTGAAACTCTGCGCAAAGCCGTGGTGCCACATTGGCGGTAACCGAAATACAGCCAACTCCGCCATGTGCATTGAACCCCAGTGCACTGGCATCTTCGGCAGACATTTGTATGAAATCCTTGCCGCAGGTAATTCGTTGCTCGGAAACCCTTGCCATATCGGCCGTAGCATCTTTGACCCCGATGATCCGTGGCAATTGGGCCAATTCACCCATTGTTGCCGCGCTCATGTCTATCGCCGAGCGACCTGGGATGTTGTAGACAAAGATCGGTAATTCACAGCAATCATGCAGCGCAGAGAAATGGGCGACCAAACCGCGCTGAGTTGGCTTGTTGTAATACGGCGTTACAACCAGTGCCGCGTCGGCCCCAATCTTGTCGGCAAACTGCATGAAATGAACAGCTTCGGCGGTATTGTTTGACCCGGCACCGGCAATTACCGGAACCCTACCCGCTGTCGCTTTGACGACTGTTTCGATTACGGCCTCATGTTCATCGGTGGTCAGCGT
>PIVL01000414.1 GCA_003354145.1 Paracoccaceae bacterium | reverse complement strand
GCAATCGCAGATATATGGAAAGTCCGGACCAGCGAAAACCTGTTTGCAGCGCTTAAAATCTACAAAAAGGCGGATATGGGAAATGAAGCTTGTGGCTTTCGCTATCTGGAGGCCCTGAACGGTGTCGGGGTCGTCAAAGTACTTTGGTTCAGCCAAAACGCGGCCCTTACCGAATGGCTTGATGGACCTTCTCTTGGCGATCTTACGCGCAACGGTCAGGACGATCTAGCAAATGTCGAGCTTGTCGCCGTAGCAAATCTGCTTCATGCTAACCCTCCTGCGATTTCCGCCGATTTTCCACGTCTGGATCGATGGTTTGATGCGCTGTTTCAGCTATCATTTGCTAGTGAATGCCCCGATGCGACACAGCGCGACCTGATGCGATGCAAACAGCTTGCTTGTGAACTTATCGGCTCGCAGCAGGATATCAGACCGCTACATGGCGATTTGCATCACGATAACATCCAAATGGGCGCGCGTGGCTATTGCGCGTTTGACGCCAAAGGTGTGGTTGGGGAACGCACATTCGAGCTGGCAAACGCGTTCAGAAACCCCAAAGGGGCCGATCAGATCATTCGTAACCCTGCCCGGATATTGTACCTTACCGATTTCTGGAGCCGGTCTTTTGACGTCGACCAACACCGTCTGCTGCAATGGGTAAGTGTAAAATGCGCGTTATCAATGGCATGGCGCAGTGGTCCGGTTTTTGCGGATGATTGTGAAACAGACCTACTTTCGCTGTTTCTAAGCATGCTTGGACGATGACCTGCTAGATCTGCAAGCGGGATGAGATTTGATCGGTGCTATCTTTGGGATGATCTGCAATCGCTGCAATGGCCACTCGCAAACCTTCGGCGGCGGTCTCAACGGACATGCTGGGCGCACCCAGATTGTGCTCTAGCGCGGCGACTTCGGGCAGATGCGGCAGGTGTACCCAACCCACCGGAAGTTTCAGTCCTTTAGTCGCAGCGTGATGCAGGATGCCGTACATCAGATGGTTGCAGCAAAAGGTTCCTGCAGTGTCTGAAATATCGGCTGGAATGCCTGCGTCGCGCATCGCACGCACCATCGCCCGAATAGGCAATGTTGAACGATAAGCCGCAGGTCCCTTGTGCGCCGTCAGATCATCTTGCAACAGGTTGCCGTCGTTGTCGCGCAACCCATACCGCGCCCCGTCATTCAGATTTTGCGCAAGACGCTCCACCGTGATCGTCGCCCGCCCACCATATTCACCCATCATGACAACTGCTAGGGGGTCAAGTTCGGCAATGGCCACCTGAACCACATCTATGCAGGTGAAAAACGTAGTTGGAATTATCCGGGAAACAATCTTTGCCTCCCTTATGACTTCGCCGTCCAAACGCAATGCAACCTGCTCCGCTGGATTGACTGGGGTCGTACCAAAAGCTTCGAAACCGGTTAGCAATATGGTCCGCATGGCGTGGCTCCTTTTGTGTGAGTAGATAGATTACCGCATCAAATCGAACAAACGGAAATGAATTGATTGTCCGGGGTCCGTCATTTTGGCCTGCTTTGAGCAAGTTGCCTGCATGGCCAAAACACTCGACAATCCAATCGGCAACAACGCGGATTGATGGGTTTCTGACCAAATTCGGCTGGATCAACGTCCAATAGTCGGCCTGCAATTCCGCGATCTGTTCCGACAGTTGCACAAGTGATGCTGACTCGTCCCCTTTGAAGCAAGGCAATACAGCAACCCCGATGCCTTGTTTTGCGGCTACCGCCATGCGGTCCATTTGACCTAACAACAAATCTCAAGGCCTGGGTGTAGGGTGGGTGCTAACCCACGCTTTTATCCCCCGTCGCTGATAGCTCCGTTGTCCCAGTCACCGCTGCTTTCCTGTCCGGATTTATAGCGCATGGTGCCCTGCCCCTGTCGCTTGCCATTGCGGAATGTACCCTCATAGACATCACCATTGGCGTAAGTCGCTATGCCCTGTCCGCTGATCTCGCCGTTGAGCCATTCGCCAGAATACCGGAACCCGTCAGCCATGGTAATTTCGCCTTTACCCTGCCTTTGGCCATCGACGAATTGCCCGGTATAGATCGTGCCGTCGGCATATGTAGCGGTGCCCTGACCGTCACGCTGACCGTCTTTCCAGTTGCCATCATAACGATAGCCATCGGCATAAGTCATCACGCCTTTACCGTGATTACGGGCGTTTTGGAACTGGCCTTCATAGACAGTGCCGTTGGAAAATATCGCAATGCCGGTGCCGTCGATTACACCCGCAACCCAATCGCCTTCATAGCTTGAGCCATCAGGATAGGTGGTTTTGCCTTTCCCATCTGGCAAATCAGCGCGAAAATTGCCGACATAGACCGACCCGTCAGGATAGGTAATTTCGCCCTTGCCTTCGATCTGGCCAGCCACCCAACTGCCTTTGTACACATAGCCATCAGTGCCTGTGAACGTGCCTTGTCCATCACGCCGGTCATCACTGAAATCACCGACATAGACTGCGCCATTGGCATAGGTAACCGTGCCTTTCCCCTGACGCCGCCCGCTCGTAAGATTGCCTTCGTAAACATCGCCATTCGGTTGGGTGAGCGCCCCCTGACCGTTGATTTGTCCGTCTTTCCACAGACCCACATAGACCAGCCCGTCAGGCAGCGTCAGTTTACCCTGACCATCGCGTTTTCCCGCTTTGACCTGACCGTCGTAAACCGCGCCGTCGGAATAGGTGATGACCGCTGTCCCTTGCTGGATGCCGTCGGCCCAATCGCCGTTATAGACATAGCCTCCGGGGCTTTGCATTATGCCCTTGCCGTGGTTCTTGGCGTTTTGAAAGCCACCTTCATAACGCACACCATTTGCATAGACTGCGACGCCCTGACCGTTGATGACACCGTCAGACCATTGGCCTTCATAAGTGCCGCCATCAGAAAACACGATTTTACCGGTGCCTTCCTGTTTTCCCTTGGCAAATTCGCCTTCGTAGACCGACCCGTCGGGAAATCGGGCAACCCCATTGCCTTTAATCTCACCATCCACCCAATCGCCAGTGTATTCATAGCCATTGGGCAACCGATAGGTGCCGGTGCCATGTTGTAGGCCGCCACGAAAGGTTCCTTCGTACAGGCCGCCAATTTCGTCTTGTTTACTTAGAATTTTCGTATCTTGCGCAAATGCCGGACCTGACAGCGTCAGGGTCAAGGCCAAAGCGAATGCTGTCGGGATGCGTTTCATATTGGTGTCCTGCCTGCCATATTGGCCACCGCGAAAGATGCGAGGCCTCTCAAAATTAGGCGACTGAGGGCGCGGGGGCAATGTCTTTTGCAGCATATCTCTTTCCCTTGGCCGTTGATCTGTTAAATGGCG
>PIVL01000413.1 GCA_003354145.1 Paracoccaceae bacterium | reverse complement strand
AACCTGCCAGTCGAGCTGCCCGATGATGTCACATTCGACATTCCCGGCAACCCACTGGATCGTCACCCGACATGGCGCGACGTACCTTGCCCATCTTGTGACAAGCCAGCGAAACGCGAAACCGACACGATGGATACGTTTGTCGATTCATCCTGGTATTACGCCCGATTTACAGCGCCCCATGCCGCCACTCCAACCCAAATGGAAGACGCGGCGTACTGGATGAATGTCGACCAGTATATCGGCGGGATCGAGCATGCGATTCTGCATTTGCTCTATTCACGCTTCTTTGCCCGCGCCATGCAGATCACCGGCCATCTGCCGAAATCCGCGATCGAACCATTTGATGCGCTTTTCACCCAAGGCATGGTCACGCATGAGATTTACCAAACCAAAGACAACCGCAATCGTCCGGTCTATCACCTGCCCGAAGAGACTGAGCGATTGGATGATGGAAGCGTCCGATTGAAAGATGGCGGTCGGCCTATAGAGGTCATTCCCTCTGCCAAGATGTCGAAATCCAAGAAAAACGTCGTTGACCCGGTAAGCATCATCAAAGCCTACGGAGCCGACACCGCCCGTTGGTTCGTTCTGTCTGACAGCCCGCCCGAACGCGATGTCGAATGGACAGCGTCGGGTGCCGAAGCCGCGTTCAAACACCTGTCCCGCGTCTGGCGCATCGCAACTGAAATCGCCGAAATGCCCGACAATGGTGCGCAAAAAGACGACGATGCCCTGCTGCGTGAAATGCACAAAACAATCCATGATGTGACTGGTGGCGTTGAAAGTTTCGGCTTTAACGCATCCATTGCCAAACTTTATGCGTTCACCAGCACCCTGTCGAAATCCAAAGCCGGGACCGCCGCCAAACGTCAGGCGATTCAAACGCTGGCGCAACTGATGTCGCCAATGACCCCGCATCTTTGCGAAGAAATCTGGGCGCTTTTGGGCAATACCGATCTGGTCACCAACTCTGCCTGGCCACAGGCCGACGAATCCATGCTGGTTGATGACACTGTTACATTGCCGATCCAGGTCAACGGTAAACGCCGTGCCGAAATCAATGTGCCGCGTGATATGGACAAAGCAGAGGTTGAAAAAACCGCGCTTGCCGTTCAGGCTGTGCAAAAGGCGCTGGACGGGGCCACGCCTAAGAAAGTCATCGTTGTCCCCGGTCGGATTGTGAATGTCGTTATTTAGCCGCCGAACTCTGTTGTTTCTGCCCGCAGTTGCAGCTCTTGCCGCCTGCGGGTTTACGCCCGTTTATGGCCCGGACGGAACCGCAACAGAACTGCGCGGTCGGGTGCTGATTGATGAACCAAACGACGAACACAGCTATTTTCTGGTGCGTGATCTGGAACAAAATTTGGGCCAGACCAAAGCGCCTATCTATCGTCTTTCCTACATTCTGCTGACCGATACTCAGGGAGAGGCGGTCACCGCCGAGGGCGATATCACCCGCTATAGCATTGTTGGCGAGGTCGCCTACACACTGCGCAAGGCTGATACCGAGGTCATCGTCGCATCCGGCGAAGTTGACAATTTCACAGGCTATTCCGCTACAGGAACTGCTGTTGAAACACTTGCGTCGGAACGCGACGCATATGCACGGCTGATGAGGATTCTTGCCGACCAGATCACCGTCCGGCTTTATTCTACCTTCCAGATACCTCAATGAAACTTAGCCCGCGCGACGCGACCGGTTATTTCGCCAAACCCAACCCCGAGAGCACCGGTTTGTTAATCTATGGCGCTGATGCCATGCGGGTTGCGATCAAGCGCCAGCAGGTGCTGGCCTCACTATTGGGTGAAAGCGCCGAAGAAGAAATGCGCCTGACCCGCATGTCTGGTGCCGACCTGCGCAAGGACCCCGCCGCATTGCTGGACGCGGTCAAAGCTGTTGGGTTTTTCCCGGGTCCTCGCGCCGTGTTTGTCGAAGAAACCACCGATGCCGCCGCGCCACCAGTTTTGGCGGCTTTGGCAGAATGGCAGCCGGGTGATGCGCAGATCATCGTCACGGCAGGAGGCCTTAAGGCCAGCTCAAAACTGCGCAAAGCGTTTGAAGGGCATCGCAACACCTATGCTGTCGGCATTTACGATGACCCGCCTTCGCGTGCCGAAATAGAACGCATTCTGGCAGAGGCTGGCCTGCGCAACGCGCCAAACGACGTCATGTCTGCGCTTACTGACTTGGCAAATGCTATTGGACCGGGCGATTTTACCCGTACGGTCGAAAAAATCTCACTTTATAAGCTTGGTGATTCAGAGCCATTATGCATCGAAGACATTGAGGTCTGCGCGCCCGCCTCAACCGAGGCATCTCTGGACGACGTGTTGAATGTTGTTGCCGAAGCCCGCAGCGGAGAGATCGGCCCGTTGATCCGCCGCCTGCAATCACAAGGCACCAACGCTGTGTCACTGTGCATCGGCGCAACCCGGCATTTTCGCATTCTCTACACGGCGGCCTCGGACCCCGGTGGACCCAGTGCAGGTGTTGGCCGATTGCGCCCGCCGGTTTTTGGCCAGCGCCGTGACCGGATTGTACGTCAGGCCAGCGCATGGGGACCGGCGCGGCTTGAAACTGCGCTGACCGTGCTGACCGATACCGATCTATTGCTGCGCTCTGCGGGTCAGACAGCCCCGGCGATGGCAGTGATGGAACGCGCGCTGATCCGGTTGGCGATGCTGGCACGCCCCAGACGATGATCCGCCCTTGACGTTGCCCGACGCCCGGTCAAACCTGTCAAAATAAATCCACGAATAAGGTCACATCATGTACAAAGTTTATGGGCTCGTCCCCACCCGAACACTTCGCGTTCTCTGGACGTTGGAAGAGTTGGATCAGCCTTACGAGCTTGTCGAATGTAGGCCCCAAAGCGACATTATTCGCGCGATAAACCCAACAGGCAAAGTACCTGCCTTGCTGGATGGCGATGATGTCATCACCGACTCCGTTGCGATCATGATCTATCTGGCCGACAAGCACGGACAATTGACTTATCCGTTTGGCAGTATTGAACGCGCGCAAATGAATGCGATGCTGATGTGTTTACTGGACGAGCTTGATGCGGTTTTGTGGGCCGCAGCACGTCATAGTTTTGCCCTGCCCAAAGAACACAGGGTGCCCGAGGTCAAGGAAAGTCTGAAATGGGAATTTTCCCGTAATCTGGCAAAACTGGAAAAACGCATGACAGGCCCGTATCTGGTCGGTGATAAGATGACGATTGCCGACATTCTGTTCACACATTGCCTGAACTGGGCCTATTCCGCCAAGTTTCCAATCGAAAGCCAGAAAGTGAAAGATTACGCAAAATCAATGCGCAACCGGGATGCGTTTAAACGCGC
>PIVL01000880.1 GCA_003354145.1 Paracoccaceae bacterium | reverse complement strand
CGGTGATGCCGTAGCGGTCGAAGCTGTATCCGTCTTTCGTGTTTTCAGCTATCGCCTTGATGCTAAGTCTTGCCATCGTATCGTTCCCTTCGGTTGGTGGGCCTTGCTGGCCCTGTAACGAACACATAGGGCCAGCAGTCCTAGACCGCAAGCCCTATTTCACTTATTCTTTCGCCTCGGCAAAATGCTCGTCCAGCCGCTGGCCATAGACAATCATCGCCGCTCCCAACTCCGGCAGGCTGGCCTCGTTGGCCATATCTAAAATACTGGCCCACCGTGGCGCGCTGACCCCGATCCGGCGCGGTTGCGCCTCGGCCTCGTCAGGCGCGCTGTGTGGCGAGGACGTTGGCTGGATATCGGCATATCGAGCCACACGCTGCAGCAGCTGGTTGATCATCTCCGCGACCTCCTCCTTCGGCGTCCCGTTCGCTGCAGCCGAGTTCTCGACCAGATCCAGTGTGTCGCACATCTTTGCGACTCGCTTGCGGTTGCTGTCGTTATCGAACGCCATCAGACCAACTCCAAATCTTCAATTGTGGCATAGCGGGTTTTTGTGCGGCTGTTGACCTGCGCCCAATGCACTCCGTTGCTGGTGAATATTCGGACCAGCGTTCCCCGGTGGCCCTTGTCCTCGCCCTCGGTGATTTTGACCTTGCGGCCTTCGCCTTTGGCGTCTTGTGCTTCGTTCAGTTCCATTGCTATCTCCGTTCAATGGCGAGGGTGCCAGTTTTGACACCCTCTGGGTTTCAGTTGAGCAGTTTGATTTGCTTCAGAAAGTTTACGGTGTCGATCAGGAAGTCGGTGTCGACCT
>PIVL01000412.1 GCA_003354145.1 Paracoccaceae bacterium | reverse complement strand
CTATCTACCTGGATCAACCATGATCCTGGCACGAGGAATCCCAACCTGCACAAGTGCGGTGATCTGCGTGTCCCGAAAATCATAAACATCGAGTAACACGTTGTCATAAACCGGCTCGGTCTGCATCATGCATTCCAAGGGCGATCCGGCGACAATGCAGAACAATCCGGTTTATGACAACGTGTTACTGGATGTTTATGATTTTCTGGACACTCAGATCACCGCACTTGTGCAGGTTGGGATTCCTCGCGCCAGGATCATGGTTGATCCAGGTATCGGATTTGGTAAAACACAGGACCACAACCTGACATTATTGCAAAATATCAGCCTGTTTCATGGGCTGGGCTGTGCAATTTTGCTGGGCGTGTCGCGCAAAGGTTTTGTTGGTTCCATTGGCAAGGAACCGCGTGCAGATGCAAGGGCATCGGGGTCTATTGCGGTCGCTCTTGCGGCGCTGGCCCAAGGCGTGCAAATTATACGAGTTCATGATGTGGCCGAAACGGCTCAGGCAGTGCGTCTTTGGCGCGCTGTTCAATAAGAGGAATAGAATGCGCAAACTGTTTGGAACTGATGGCGTGCGGGGCAGGGCCAACACGCACCCGATGACGGCTGATATGGCGCTGCGCATTGGCGCCGCTGTGGGGCGATATTTTCGGCGTGAGGCCGGGGGTGTGCACCGGGTCGTGATTGGCAAAGATACCCGGCTGTCTGGCTATATGTTTGAAAGCGCGCTGACGGCGGGGCTGACTTCGACTGGCATGAATGTGCTGGGTCTGGGGCCGGTGCCAACGCCGGCGGTGGGTCTGATGACCCGGTCGATGCGCGCCGATCTGGGTGTGATGATATCCGCTAGCCACAATCCGGCCGAAGACAACGGGATCAAGTTCTTTGGCCCTGATGGATTTAAACTGTCAGATGAAGCCGAGGCCGAAATCGAAGCTTTGGTCGAAGCTGGGGTTGAACCTGCCAAGTCCAACAATATTGGTCGGGCCAAGCGTATTGATGATGCACGGTTCCGCTATGGCGAACGGGTCAAATCCTCATTGCCTCGTGATTTGCGGCTGGACGGGCTGAAGGTTGTGGTGGATTGCGCCCATGGGGCCGCCCATCGCGCTGCGCCGGAAATCCTTTGGGAACTGGGCGCTGACGTGATTCCGATGGGTGTGTCGCCGGATGGGCACAACATCAATCAGGGCTGTGGATCAACGCAACCACAGGCGGCTGCCGAAATGGTGGTTAGTCATGGGGCCGATGTGGGGATTTGTCTGGATGGCGATGCAGATCGCGTTGTTATGCTGGATGAAAACGGTGCGGTTGCAGATGGTGATCAGCTCATGGCGCTGCTGGCGACGTGTTGGGCATCGGAAGGTTTGTTGAAAAACAACGCCTTGGTGGCAACAGTTATGTCAAACCTTGGACTTGAACGGCATTTGCAGAGACATGGCATCGCTTTAGAACGGACAGGGGTTGGTGATCGTTATGTGGTCGAACGGATGCGCGAAGGTGGCTTTAATCTTGGCGGAGAGCAATCCGGGCATATCGTGATGTCTGATTATGCCACCACCGGGGATGGGCTTATGGCGGGGTTGCATTTTCTTGCCGAGATGATCCGATCTGGCAAACCCGCCAGCGGTTTGACCCGACAGTTTGAGCCGGTGCCACAATTGTTGGTCAACGTGCGTTATACGCAAGGGCAGGCGCCGCTTGAGGCCTCGGATGTCAGCGTTGCCATTAAGGCTGCCGAAGCAGATTTGAACGGCAATGGACGGTTATTGATCCGCAAATCGGGGACAGAGCCGCTTATTCGGGTCATGGCGGAATGCGAAGATCCGGTTCTGCTTAAAGAGGCAGTGGGCAGTGTTGTCGACGCGGTGAATCTGGCGGTTTCGTCTTAGGCTTTGGAAAACAGCCGCCGGATAGCGTTGTATTGCGATAAACCAACACCAGCCAGGATGAGGATAGTGGCCCAGATCAACGTACCCGGTAGCGTTTCGTTCAGGAACCAGGCACCAAGCAGAATTGACCAGATCGGCACCTGATAGTTGAGCAGGCTCAAGAAGACAGGCCCCGCGGTGCGCACAACAGAGACCCGCATGAAATTTGCTGCTGCTGTCGGTATAAGGCCAAGAAAGGCCAATACGCCCAAAATCTGCGTGTCGGGCATTACCGGCGGGCCTTCGACAGCCCATGCCAATGGTACGCTATAAATCGTAGCCAAGAGCAGTAACACCGCTGACAACCCAATTGGATCAATAGGTTGGAATCGACGTAATTGGATTGAACTGATTGCATAACAGGACGCCGCCCCAACGCAGGCCAAGCGGCCCCAAAGTTCGAGCTGTGATTTGCTGCTGTCAAAGGCCTGCAGTCCGATCAGAACCACAACCCCGGCAAACCCAACTACAAATCCCAACGTCCGCAGCCAAGTAATTCGCTCGCCCGGAATAAAGAAATGCGCCAGCGGCAATACGATCAACGCAGTGCTGGCCATTGATACGCCGGCAAACCCCGCCGTTACGTATTGCTGCCCCCAGGCCAGCAATGCAAACGGTACCGCAGAGCTGATGCCTGCGATGACAAATAGCAAAAAATACTGTCGACGATCTGCCGGGGCGGAAAAGAGCTTGCGTCCCTGCATTTGCCAGACTGCAAATGTGGCCGTAGCGCCCAAAACAATACGCGATGCTGCCAGCCAGAACGGCGTTATACCTTCGAGCGCGATTTCGGTGGCCAGAAACGTGCCACCCCAGATAAATCCCAAAGAGATCATCATGATCCAGCTTGTGGCGGTAATTTTGGGCTTATCTGTCATGGAATATCTCGCTGTAATTCAAAGCGTATTGGCACCAGCAGCCTAAACTGCGCAGACACCTGAAGTGGTTGTAGAGCGCCTGTTTCAGAACAACCAGAGGGTTCTGCAAGAGAACTCAAGTTATGCGCGCATAAAACCCGCCTGATGACTTTGATTGACATTTGGTAAGTATCAACTTACCGTAAGGGGTGGCTTACGAATCTGCATTAGCGGCGCTTGCCGATCCAACCCGCCGACAAATATTTGAGACGGTGGCGGCCGCACCTTCCTCTGTGGGTCTGTTGGCCGGGCAATTGCCAGTCAGCCGCCCTGCCGTGTCTCAGCATCTCAAGGCCTTGTCAGATGCAGGGCTGGTCACTGTGACAAAGCAAGGCACGCGCAACATCTATGCAGCGTGCCCTGACGGTCTTGCCGACCTGCGACGCTATCTGGACGGTTTATGGGGCGATGTGCTGACGAATTTCGCCAAAGACATTGCAAAGGAACTCCCAAATGATTGATCCCCAAATGACTGATCCTATTGTCAAAACCGTGACTGT
>PIVL01000411.1 GCA_003354145.1 Paracoccaceae bacterium | reverse complement strand
CGGCCGCCGACAGTATCGCTGCCAAATTGCAGCGCATTCGCGCTGTGGTTTCGCGCAACGAAGCATCAGAAAAAATCGTTGATTTCTCGGAAGACGAACATGCTGACGCGTTTATGGGTGCCCCTACGGTTCTTCAAAATGAGGAATTTGAAGATGAAGACCTGATAGCGACAGATGAAACCGCTATTGAAGACACCCAGGCTCACAAGGTTGCCTTGGACCTGTCCGATATGATGATTGAAGACAGCACTGATGACGATGCTCAGGTCAGTGTTCAAGACGAAGAAATTCAAGACGACAAAGTTGAAGATATCGACAGCGAAACCGAAGACGAGGTTGCCAAAGCTCTTGCTGCGCTTGATTCGGTCGAAACCGCTGAAACAGCAGACGAACCAGACAGCGAAGACTTGTCAGCAGTTGTCGCCGAAGCCGAAGATGATGATCTTTTCAGCGACAACGAAGATGATGACATTGACGATGACGACGGTCTGGCAAATTTGCTTGCGGACGTGCGTGAAACAAAAAAGACCGCCGAAGCTGCGGGCAATGGTCGTGTGCTTAAAATCAAGCGCACAGATTTTGAAGCTGCGATTGATTCGGGTCAAATCGAACCTGTCGGCGAAGTTGAAGGTTCGTCTGAAACTACGCTTTCGGACGAAGACGAGGCTGAATTGCTACGCGAACTTGCTGAAGTTGAGGCCGAGGCCGCGGGCTACCCAGAACTCGATGCCAATGCAGACGACCATGATGCGTTGAGAGAAACTGAAACTGAGGCTGACGCCGAACTCGAAGATCCGCTTGAGTCTGATTTCGCCTATGACGACGAGGAATTACAGGACAAATCCGGTCTTCCGCTTGCTGCCGATGAGGACGAAAATGATCTGGCACGTCTGATGGATGCTGCAGACTCGAAAATGGATGAGCCTGAAACAACGTCGCGCCGCGAAGCGTATTCGCATCTGCGGGCCGCTGTTTCTGTGGCCAATGCCGAACAAGCGGCTGGCGGTAGCGTAGGCAGCGATACCGATGATGGTGCCTATCGTGAAGATCTGGCCAGCGTGGTTCGCCCACGACGTCCCGAAGCAGCTTCCGATGTAACACCATCTGAACGCCCAAGTCGTCCGGCTGCAGGAAAACCTGCACCGCTGAAACTGGTGGCAGAACAGCGGGTCGACGAACACGCTGAACAAGCCCCACGCGGTCCTGTTCGCCCGCGTCGTGTTTCAGCGGTGCCGGTCGATGAAACGCTCTCTGGTGATGATGTCACCCAAGGTGGATTTGCCCAGTTCGCGCAAGAAATGGAAGCCACAGAACTAAAAGAATTGCTTGAGGCGGCAGCGGCGTACTTGTCATTTGTCGAAGGTCGCGAACATTTCTCTCGCCCGCAACTGATGACCAAAGTTCGCCAGGTCGAAACCAGCAACTTTAACCGCGAAGATGGATTGCGTTCGTTCGGCAAGCTGCTGCGCGAAGGCAAAATCCAGAAAACCAGCGGAGGACGGTTTACTGCTTCCGAGGACAACGGGTTCCGTCCGGATGAGCGCGCTGCTGGCTGACACCAGGGTTCACAATACATCGAAACGGCGGCCCACCCAGGGTCGCCGTTTTTGATTCAGATGTTGATTTTGGGTATCCGTAAACCCCGTGCCGGTATTATCTGAATGCTGCTTGCCTCAATTGTCCAGATCATCCACGTCCGACTGCCCACTTAATTGTCGGCGAACATGGCTCCAGCTAAGACCTATCCCCAACACCGCCGACAGCGACAAAATACCAAGCCAGACACTCACATCTGTGCTTTTTAGCGACAACAATCCCAGATCATACAGCACCCACAGCAACGCCGCGACAACGGCGAGCACCAGAAACATGCCAAACCCGCCAATAGACCGAACCGTGGCGCGTAGATATACAATGTACCCAATGGTCAGAACCAACCCTGCGAGAACAGTAATCGACAGGCGCGTTTCATAGTTGGCCAGTGACCAGTTCACATAATTCCACTCGGTTGGATTGTATGTCGCTGTCAGCAAAATGAATGCAAACAGCCAACGCAGAAACATGCCCATATTTTAAAGCCCCCGTTTTTCGCATAGATTCACGCAATCTAAGGATTCTGTCCAGTCCTTCGCTGGATTGCGACGATATTGAGGTTTCCCTGTTGCCCACAGACCGGTATACGGGCGCGGGTTTGAATGACGCAGTAAAGGACCGAATATGGCCAACGTCGTTGTTGTCGGCGCTCAATGGGGCGACGAAGGAAAAGGTAAAATCGTAGATTGGCTCAGCGAGAGGGCCGATGTAATCGCCCGCTTTCAGGGTGGTCACAACGCCGGGCATACGCTGGTGATTGAAGGCGAAGTCTATAAATTGCATGCACTTCCGTCAGGTGTCGTCCGCGGCGGCAAGCTAAGTGTGATTGGCAATGGCGTGGTTCTGGACCCCTGGCACTTGCTCAACGAAATCGCCGGTCTGTGTGAACAGGGCGTGACGATAACGCCCGAAACGCTGATGGTTGCCGAAAACACGCCGCTGATTCTACCGATTCACGGCGAATTGGATCGTGCCCGGGAATCACAAAACAGCATTGCCAAGATCGGCACCACCGGACGCGGGATTGGCCCGGCCTACGAAGATAAAGTCGGACGTCGCTCGGTTCGCGTAGCCGATCTGGCGGATGATGCAACGCTGGAACTTCGCGTTGACCGCGCGCTGGTGCATCACGATGCCCTGCGCCGCGGATTGGGCATGGAGCCGGTGGACCGCGATGCTCTGATCGCCAAGCTGCGTGAAGTTGCTCCGCAAATTCTGGAATACGCGGCCCCTGTCTGGAAGGTGATGAACGAAAAGCGTAAAGCGGGCAAACGTATCCTGTTTGAAGGCGCACAAGGCGCGTTGCTGGATATTGATTTTGGCACCTATCCGTTTGTGACCTCGTCCAACGTGATCGCCGGTCAGGCGGCCACCGGAACCGGCATCGGCCCCGGAGCGATTGATTTCGTGCTTGGCATAGTCAAAGCCTACACCACCCGCGTTGGCGAAGGTCCGTTTCCAACAGAACTGGACGATGAGAACGGCCAGCGACTGGGTGAACGTGGCCATGAGTTCGGCACCACAACCGGACGAAAACGCCGTTGTGGTTGGTTTGATGCGGTACTGGTCCGCCAGACCTGCGCCACCTCAGGCGTAAATGGTATTTCGCTAACCAAGCTGGACGTTCTGGACGGCTTTGAAACGCTGAAAATCTGCGTCGCCTATGAACTTGACGGCAAACGCATCGATCATTTGCCAACGGCTGCTGATCATCAGGCCCGCTGTACGCCAATATACGAAGAAATTCCGGGTTGGAGCCA
>PIVL01000879.1 GCA_003354145.1 Paracoccaceae bacterium | reverse complement strand
GCCACAATTATCCCAGCAAAGAACCCTAACAGAAAGGTTTTCTAGTCACTGATGTGTGTCTTTGGTGGACTTCATATGTTATGTGTCTTCTTGTGGTTATTGATGCGTGTGTCTTTGGTGGGGCGCCTCACGAGACTCGCTGCGCTCGCCTCGCTCAACGCCCTGCTTGTGTTGTGGACTTCCTATGTTATGAATCGTCTTGTGGTTATCGATGCCTGCGTCTTTGGTGGGGCGCCTCGCGAGGCTCGCTGCGCTTGCCTCGCTCGGCACCCTGCTTGCGTTGTGGACTTCATATGTTATGTGTCTTCTTGTGGTTATCGATGCCTGTGTCTTTGGTGGACTCAATATGTTATGTGCCGGTCATAGATGCTTGTGTCTGTTGTCATGCTATGATATGTCATGTTACGTCACGATAGGCTATGTCATGCAGTGCTATGCCATGTAATGTTATGATGCACTGTTCAATCTTATGTTGTGTGAAGCTATGAACATCAGTGCCAATATGTGTTATGTTGTGATATGTTGTATTGTGTTGCATGTGCTGTGATATAGTATGCAATGCTATACATTGTTATGGTATGATGTGATCTGATATGGTATGATTTGACATGTTGTAGTTCGGTATGGCGTGTCATGTTGTGTCGTGTTGTATCATGTTGTAGTATGACATGACATGCTATCTTAGATTATGTTATGTCATGCTATGCTGTGTTATGCTATGCTGTGTTATGGTATGGGCAGTCCGCGCAGACTTTCTGTATGTGTTTAGAAAGTCTAGTCGGCTGGATGTGTGTGTCTGTGGTCATGCTATGACGTG
>PIVL01000878.1 GCA_003354145.1 Paracoccaceae bacterium | reverse complement strand
CCATACCGACCGTGGAAGCAGTGGTGCGCGTCCGATGGTGGAGGCGCGTTGCAGATGCAGCAGGGCAGCTGCTTGACGCAGCCCATGTATTCGAAATCGGCCTGACCGGCCTTAGACGCGATGTAAGCCTGTTTCTTGCGTGACCGTGCGCGCATAGGCTTAGATTGCGTTAAACCGCCGTTTTGGCGGCTCTCTGGCGATTTTCGCTTGAACCCAGAGCCACGGTTCTTGAAGCCGCTGCGTTTAATCTAACCAACCTCCTTTGCGCGCCTCGTTCCAAACTATACCGTTCTCGGCTCCGTATTTGTAAGCCCATTCAATAAGGTCAGCCATCTGCTTGACGCCTAGCTGGGATGATTTGAATCCGGTCGGAAATATCTCGCCGTTCAATCCCATCTCGAATTTCATCTCGTGACCAAGCGAGTGCATCAGGAGGCATTTCCAAGTCTCGGATGAATGTCGCCTGCCGTTGTGTTCCTTCTGCTTTGAAATATCGTTCAGCATGGCCCAGAGCTTCGCATTCTGCTCAAGCGTCCGTGTCGGGTCTTGGAAGATAACCAGCATCTCCAGCGGAGCCGCGTCGAGCCACCTATGACCCAACGCGCGCTGCTCTTCGCCTTTCAGTTTGATCTGGTAGCTGGACATTAGCCCATCCCAAGGGCTTCGCGGTAGAGGCTCAAAACCGCTTCTTCCTCGTCTAGATCGTCCTTGTCGCGCTTGCGCTCGGCCACCAGCTTGCGCAGGCATTTTACGTCATATCCGCGTCCACGTGCCTCCGCGAAAACCTCTTTGGACTGATCGGCAATGTCCTGCTTTTC
>PIVL01000877.1 GCA_003354145.1 Paracoccaceae bacterium | reverse complement strand
CGAGCCTCGCGTGGCTCGTTGGGGTCTCCTGAGGCTTCCTGGGGCTTTTTCGCGACTTCTAAGGTACAATGCGCATCGTTTGGTCCCCCCAGCGCCCGTTCGGTCCTCCTGACGCTTGCGTGCGCGTCTTTCGCGCCTCATGGGGCCTCATGGGGCGCGCTCGGCTCTCTCGGGCCTGCTATAGCGCAATCGGGTCTTCCGCTCCCTCGGGTTTCCTGTGGCTCGCTGCGGCATCCACCGGTTCCTTCGGCGCTCTCGGTACTCGCGTGCGCTTCCTTCGTGCCTTCTGGTGCTCCGCGGGGCTCTCTCGGTCTCCTTGGGAACTGCGACGATACTTGTGGGTCACCCGGTCGTTTAAGCCCCTTGGGGCTCGTTTGACCCTCCGGTGGTTCGTTGGTGCCTCACGAAGCCTTCTGAGGCGCTTTTGTGCTTCCGGAAGCCCGCCGTGGCCCGTTTGCGCCGCCTCGCGCCCATTCGGGCTCGCGGGTACCCACGTGGGCTTCCGTGGGCTCACTGGCATCTCCCCCCCCCTCGCTCGCCGTGGCGCTGTGGTCAATTCGGGCCTCGTAGGCCCCGTTCGTGCCTCCTACGACCCGTTTGGGCCTCCCGCGGCTCATTTGAACATCTTGGCACCCGTGTAGTCCCCCTGTGGTCTCCTGGGGCTCATCTGGGCTGCCCCAAAGCCCGCGGTGGCTCGCTCGGGCATTCTGGGGCCCGGTCGGGCCTCCTGCGGTTCGTCCGAGCCTCCCACTGTTCATTCGGGCGGCTCGAAACGCATTCGGGTGTCCCGTAAAATCCCGCGGGTTGTCTACGCCTCC
>PIVL01000092.1 GCA_003354145.1 Paracoccaceae bacterium | reverse complement strand
GCCCGCGGCCATGTGAAGTGTCGCACAAATGAGGCCTGACACATGAACGCACCCGATCACATATTCAGAACGTTAAAAACACTTGCATAAAAGGAGGCATCCACACATGCAACAACGCCCATGAGAGCGTAGGATTTCGCACTCAGCCGGAGCAGACCCCAGCATCACCGCAAGGCGAATAATTTGAGGTGACGTTTTGAAGTAGCGAAATGGGTAGGGTTTTATCATGAGCGAAAGCTAGATCGACGGCTTGTCAATCACAACCATGTTTCCTCTGACAGCACCTCGGCAGTACCTTTGGGAAAACTCTCATCCATCCATTGGTTTTCGCCCACGGATCAGTTGACTGATTGCAACTGCAACGACCAGCCCACCACCATAAAAAAGGTTCCTAACGAAGCTGTCCACACCAAGGAAATTCAACCCCATAATACCCGTAGACAGGAAAAATACTGCGACAAAAGCACCTGGAGCGTTGAAACGTCCCGGATAAATTGTGGTTGAGCCCAGGAATGCCGCTGCAAAAGCCGGCAGCAGGAAAGCCAGAGCCGAAGATGGATCAGCAGCACCGCGCATTCCGGTATATAGCACCCCGGCAAGAGCCGCCATTGTTGAGGACGCAATCAACGCCCCCGCGCGCACTTTTGTGACGTTCACGCCGGACAAGCGGGCAACTTCACGGCCACGCCCGACAAACAGCATCCGGCGGCCCAACGCAGTGTACTGAAAAACATACCAGATCACGACAGTCAGTATCAGCGCGTAATAAAATCCGATGGGAATGCCCAGAAATCGGGTCAGGATCACCGCTTTGACCAACCCCATAGAAATACCAGCAATTGTCCCGCTATCGGATACCCACAAAATCATTCCACCGACAAAATATCCTGTGCCTAGTGTGACGATCAACGAGAAAACTCCAAAATAGAGGATGAAGAATGCGTTTATCGCGCCAACCAACACACCGGCGGCCAACGCCAGCACGATCGCACCAGCAATCGGATAGCCCATCTTGACGTTCAACACTGCGATGATCATTGAACTTAGTCCCATGACGCTGGCAACAGACAGATCAAAGTCCCCCGTTGTCAGCGGAATGATCAACGCAAGCGTCAACACCACAACCATTGCGTTCGATCCGAACATTGAAGCGTACGAATTCCAGGCAAACATCTGAACAGGCTTGAAGTACCCAATAATCAGGATGATCAGAATCCAGGCCACCAGCAGGCCATAACGCTCCAGCCAGACTTTCCAACTAAACTTTGTCTGTTGGGTTGCGCGGGTTTCAACTGATGCTTCGAGTGACAGAATCTTGGCCTCGAGCGCGGCGATCCGGTCTTCATAGGCTCTTGGCGTGGCGGAATTGGTCATCAAGTCTCCTTAGGCAATCCGACTCATCGAACGATAACAATGCTCGGCTATGGTTTCTTTGGTCAGGTCCGCACCGGTCAGCTCAGCCACGATACCACCGCGTGCAAATATCAGGACACGGTGACAGATCTGGGCAAGTTGTTCGCAATCTGTTGATGCCACGAGGATCGAAGCACCATTTTCAGCCGTGCGATCCAGCGCATCCCATATCTGCTGACGGGCTCCTACGTCGACACCTTGTGTCGGTTCATCCAGCAACAAAAACCGCGGCGCAATCTGCAGCCACTTGGCCATCAGCGCCTTTTGCATATTGCCACCCGACAAGGCCGCCAACGGCATATCCGGGATGTTGGGTTTCACACCGGCCTGTGCGCCCAGGCTGCGCGCGTGTGCTTCGATCTGGTTTGTCGTCAAACCAAAGGCGCCACGCAGATTTTGGTAAACAGGCATTGCCACATTGTCGGCAACAGGCAGTGATCCAACGCCAGCTTTGCCCATCCGATCGGCAGGCAGGTACGCCATTCCGTGCGCCAATGCGTCTTCGGGTGTCAGTTGGGATAGCAAAACTGTGCTCCCGGCAATTTCGAGCTGCCCTGACATACTTTCCTGTGCGCCGTAAAGCAGCGCCGGTACGTTGTCGAATCCCGAACCAATCAGGCCGGTGATGCCCAAGATTTCGCCCTCAGCCATATCAAATTGTACCGGTCCGACACCATGTGCAACCAGATCGGTAACACGAACGCTCGGTTCGGAGGAGGCCAGTTTCTTGGCATGACCGCCATATGCGTTCATGTTTCGTCCGATGATCCGTTCAACAAACGCTCCATGCGGCGTGGATGCTGTAGCAACAGTGTCAATTACGTGGCCATCGCGCAAGATGGTGGCCCGGTCGGTAATTTCGCGCACTTCGTCGACATCATGGCTGACAAATATGACGCTGGCGCCGGTTTCAATACATTGACGTATCAGGCGGAACAATTGCTCAACGCCCGCACTGGGAAGAAATGGCGTGGGTTCGTCCAACACCAGAACGCCGGGTCTGTCGGCGTGATCTTCGCTGGCGTTGCGCAGGTCTTCGTAGGCGCGCACAATCGCCAGCAACGCCTGCTGCACCGCCGACAAGCTACCAACGATGGCACGCGGGTCGATGTCCAAATTGAATCCGGCAAAGACCGCCGCCGCGTCTGAGTTTGCGCTGCGCCAATTTATGGCCCAGCGATCCACAGTAGCAAAATCACCAAGTAAAAGGTTTTCGGTCACTGACAGCGACGGGATCAGGCCCAGATGTTGGTGAACAAATGCCAGTCCCATGGCCCGAACCTTAGGGCCGGGAATTGGCAGCGGCGCTTTCTGCCCATAAAGGCGCACCTCAGCGCCCGGTTCTGGTGTATGAAACCCGGCAAGCACCTTTATCAATGTGGATTTCCCTGATCCGTTGGACCCTAGCAGCCCATGAACTTCGCCGCGTTCAACGCTGAGGGACACATCGTTCAATGCGACGGCACCTCCAAAACGTTTGGTGAGATGCGTTATCTCTAATGCGGCGCCCCCGTCGGGGACGCGGCGTTTGTGTAGACTTTGGTTCACTCCAGGCCCCAAAGCGCCTTGAACCCGGCGATATGCACATCGCCATAGCCATCATTAAACGTGGCTGGGTTTCCCGCAGTTTCAATGTTGGCGTCCGAAAAAATGAACGCCGGAGTGTTCAACCTGCCCACCGGATCCAGCCCGCAAAGCAGACGCATATTGGCGTCTGTGCCCGCCATGCCGACCCAGCCAAGGCTTTCACCCACGGCCATTTCCACGATGTCGCCGGTGCGGATCATATCCAGAACAAACGGTGTGCCGTTATAGCTGACAACTTTGGCGTTTGAACCAGCAATCTGGATTGCTGGAACAACAAACTGGGACATGCTGTCATAAACCGGAAGCACGTAGTTGATCGACGGATCAGCCAACAGAGCATTCTGTACAGCAGGTTGTCCTTGGGTCGCCCAATCGGTTACCGGCACGTTGATGTATCTGGTGGTGCAGTCCGGGCAGTTATCCGCCAGATAGTTCAGGATCGCATCGCGAAGCGGGGCGGTCGGTGTGATCTCATCCGGGCCCAGCACCAGAGCATTCACTTTGCCCCCAGCTTGAACAATCGCCCAAGCGGCCATAACTTCGCCCACGGTCACATAATCTGTGTTGGCCGCTCCATCCATAAAGTCAGGTGTCTGCTGGGTGGTTGCATCCCAGTTATGGGTCGCGGTCACTTTTACCCCTGCCGCACGAGCTTCTGTGATCTGAGGCACCAGAAATTCGGGTGGCAACCCGCCCTGCAAGTCGATCAGGTCAAAACCTTCGGCCACAGCAGTGCTGATCCCCTGAATCCAGCCAGCCGGATCCATTTGTGTTTCCCAGTCGCGCAGTTCGAATCCGACAATATCCGCAGCCTCGACAAAGCCACGGCTTATTGCGGCGTTGAATGGGTTGGCGTTGGTCAGCGGAATGATGAACATTTTTTTGTCAGCCATACAGGTTTTGGCATCAAACGCCGGACCGGGGGCCGCAAACGTTGGAGCCTGGCTGTATTTGGCGACCAGAGCCTTGGCGTCATCCATATCCGCAAAGGCCGGTGTAGTCATCGCAGCAATGGCGAACCCGGTAACAAGCAGGTGTTTCATTGGTTTAGTCCTCCTGGTTGGATTTTATTGATTCTAGGTAGTCAATTGCCGCATCCGTACTCAGCAGATCGGCGTATTTTGCACTCATATCAAACAGGTTAGCCTGATGCGGGCCGTCGGCGCGGTCCCCCACCGCATCCTCAACAACCAGCGTGACAAGGCCATGGCTGATGCTGTCAACGCAGGTCGCGCGCACGCACCCTGAAGTGGTCACGCCGGCCAGCAGCAAAGTGTCGATTTTCAACCATTTCAGCGTTGCCGCCAGCGAAGTGCCAAAGAACCCACTGGGGTATTGTTTGGTCACAACTATGTCGCCCTTTTCGACAGCCAGCGGTGCCTGCAGTTTTTGCGTTTCGGCACCCACCTCAAAATAGGCCAATGCCGGGACTTTGGCGTAGAATGCACCGCCATCCGCACCGCCGGGTTGGTATTTGACTTCGGTATAGATCACCGGCACACCCGCCGCTCGCGCCGCCGGGGCCAGCCGCGCCGCATTGTCGAGCGCAATCTGGCAACCCTCGCCGCCAAAGAGAGGCGAATTCGGGTCGTAATAGGCGTTGGCAAAGTCAATCATCAGTACGGCGGGGCGATTGCCCCAAGATTGCCGCGCATGATACCCGGCCCGCGCATAGTTGGTGTCCAGCGTTTCGGACATTATTCGGCGGCCCGCGCATAACTGCCCCTGAACACCGGCGCGACAGGTGCGTCAAACCCGGTTTCGGCCTTGGCACGCGATTTGAGTTCTTCGATCGAGGGAAACCCCCGATTGAAGAGCGGAACTTCACCGCGTTTCTTTTCCATATCTGTGCGCAGCTTGTTCGTGGCCTTTATGTCTACTGCCTCGGATTTGATCACCACGCCATAGCGTTTGGCCCCAGCCACCGTGACCAATCCGCGCCGAACATCCAGCAACACCAGTTCGGGGTCGCGCTGAAACGGGTCGCCCCAGCCGCCACCGCCCCAGGTGTTGAAATACAGAATGTCGCCTGGGTGCACTTCGATCCGGTCGCATTTGCTGGGGATATTCTGTTCGGTACCATCTTTGCGAACCAGCCGCTTGGTTGACCGCATGCCGGGCTCGCCCCCGTTCACGCCCCAAGGGTAAGTCAGCCAGCGATCATCGTGGATCGAGATTTCCCCGGTCTCGGTCATCTCATAGGCGATGACGATACCATTACCGCCCCTGTGCAGACCGGCCCCGCCTGAATCCGGGATCGTCGCATATTCACGAATTCGAAGCGGGAAATATGCCTCCAGAAACTCGTTGGGAACGTTGGTGAAAGCGGGCCACATCGAATGCCCGTCGGGCCCGTCACCCACAGGTCTCCCAGGGACTCCGCCAAATCCGATCTGGAACAGTTGGTACCATTCGCCATTGGAATCAAAGCCCGAATACATGAAATGTGGACTGTCCGAGAAACCGGCTGCGTTCAACGCATCCGGCGCGCCCTGCCCCAGCAGACCACCCATCAGGTCAAAGATACGACCCAGCATGTGAGTGCGGCATGACAGCGCTGCGGGTTTTTTCGGCTTCAGGATACAGCCTTCGGGAATGTTCACCTCGATCAGATCATAAAACCCGTCATTAAACAGAATCTGTGGATCAAACAGGTTGATCGTGAAAGCCCCAAAGAACATCTTAAACATTTCTTCGTTCAGCAGAAAGTTGATCGAGCTGAACGATTGCGGGTCCGAGCCAGTGAAATCAAAATAGGCAATCTCGCCTTCACGATGCAGATGGCAGGCTATCTTGTAGGGTCCATTGCCCATGCCATCGTCATCAATCCAGTCCTCAAAATAGGCCTTCTTGCCGTCCACCGCTTCGGGGATGATCATCTGGATGATCGCGCCCATTGCGGCTTTGTTGCGGTCCAGCATGTCCCACATCGCACTGATGTAAGTTTCAGCCCCAAACCGGTCGATATTTTCACGGACACGCCGTTCCGCCAGACGCAGGGCGGCAATGATTGCGAAAAAATCCGATTTGTTCCACTCGGGCATCCGGGTGTTGTGCAGCATGATGTTCAAAATTTCGTCCGCTAATTCGCCTTTGCGATAGATTTTAGTGGGCGGAATAATTATCCCTTCCTCATAGATCATCTTGGCGTCAGTCGGCAGCGATCCCGGAACCTTGCCTCCCACATCTGTCATATGGCCGAACATCGCCGCCCAGCTGACCAGCTTGCCGTCGTGGAAAATCGGCATCATCAACAGCCAGTCGTTCAAATGGCTGACCGCGCCATTACAGCTATAAGGGTCATTGGTGATAAAGATGTCGCCATCTTCGATCGTGCCGTCATAGCCGTTGATAAAGCCATAGAGGAAACTGCCAAACTGGCCGACGACCATCTTGCCTTCGTGGTTGGCGATCATCGGAAACGCGTCATGCTGTTCGCGTATGCCCGGACTCATTGCCGTGCGAAATAGAACGGCGTCCATCTCGTTACGCGCATTGCGAAGGGCGTTTTCTACGATGTCCAGCGTGATCGGATTCACGTCAACGCGAGGAAACGGTGTGGTATTTGTTTCGATTATTGTGGCAACCATTGTCTTGTACCTCCCTTAAGTCGCGTTTTCGTGGCCAACAGGCCAGATCAGAATATTGCCAACATCGTCGACCACTCCGACGTGATCCGGCAAGATCACGGATGTTGAATCCATCTCGGTCACAACCGCAGGTCCGGTGATTTTGTTGCCCGGTTGTAGTTTGGCGCGGTCATAAATGTAGCCTTCGCGCCAGTCGCCATCGGCATAGATGCGGGTGGGTTGAACGCGTGCCGAAGACCCATCAACACCACCGCGGCGGGTTTCCGTATTAAGGAAACTTTTCTCAGCCCCCTGCACCACAGCGCGCAGGCCAACGATCTCGTGCGCGGCGTCCAGTGCGAAAGTGAACAGCTGTTCGTGTTCCGCGTCAAATCGCCTGGCAATTCCGGCAATGCCATCTCGTCTGAACTCGTCCGGGTCCAGATCAATGGTCAGTTTCATGCCCTGCCCATGATAGCGAATATCCACTTGATAAAGGACTTCTTGTTCGTCGCGCGACACGCCCTCGGCGGTCAGATCCTTGGCGGCCTCGTCGTGCAAATCTTCCAGCATCCGGCCGATTTCGGTGTCCGACGTGGCGGTGACACGGGTGACATAGGTCTGGCTGGCTTCGTTGCGTAGGCGCGTAGTGGCATCGCCATAAGCGCACAGAACGCCGGGGCCCGGCGGAATAATCGTGGGCCAGGAATTGACCAGACGAGCCAACGCGTTGGCGTGAAGCGGACCTGCCCCGCCAAATCCGATCAACGCAAAATCACGCGGGTCATATCCCTGTTCGACCGAAACCAGCCGCAGCGCGCCGACCATGTTCTCATTGACGATGCGAACAATCCCCTCGGCGGCGTCTTCGACCGATATCGACAGGCTTTCGGCAATCTTGGAAACGGCTCTGACCGCCGCGTCGCGGCTGATGGCCATGTCACCGCCAAGTTTTGCATCTGACGGCAGGTAGCCCAGAACCACATTGGCGTCCGTGACAGTCGGCTCTTCGCCGCCCATGTCATAGGCCGCCGGCCCCGGATCAGCGCCCGCCGACTGCGGGCCAACGCGCAACGCCTTAGTCAGTTCCGGCACATACGAAATGGAACCTCCACCTGCACCCACTGTGCGTACGTCGATGGATGGAGCGCGCACCGTCACATCGGCAACACGGGTTTCGCGACGTGTGCGTGCTATCGAATTTTCGATCAGCGCCACATCGGTCGAGGTACCACCCATATCAAAGGTCAGTAGGTTCTTGAATTTGGCTTGTTTCGCTATCCAAAGCGCACCAGACACACCGCCGGCGGGGCCGGACATCAACAGGTTTACCGGTTGATCCATCGCCGCCTGAGCAGACGATAGCCCGCCATCCGAGCGCAGGATCTGCAGCATTACATCGCTGCCCATGCGCCGTTTTAGTTCACTTTGCAGACTGTCGACATACTTTGACACGACTGGACGGACATAAGAATTCACCACCGTGGTTTCGGTGCGCTCGTATTCATACATCTCGGGCATGATCGAAGCCGAAGTCGATACCGGAATATGCGGCGCAATTTCTTGGGCGATCTGGGCAATCCGCAATTCGTGGGCGTCATTGGTGTAACTGTTGAACAGGGCGATGGTCAGCGCCTCGATGCCGCTGGACAACAGTTTCTTCAGATCGCGGCGGAGGGTTTTTTCGTCCAGTTGCACCAGGACCGCGCCTTTGGCGTCCATCCGCTCGTCTGCTTCGATTGTGTATTCAAGTGGCGCTAGTGGAGCTGTTTTGTTCCAGATCACCCAGCCACCCAAACCGCCTGGTACGTAAGAACGTGCAATTTGCAGGGTGTCCTTGTACCCCTTGCTGGTCACTAGGCCAACCAAAGCGCCAGAGCGAGTCAGAACCGTGTTTGTGGCCACTGTGGTGCCATGCATGACTTCGGTTATGTCCGTCGGATTTATACTTGCCAACCGGCAAATCCTTTCGATCCCTTTCAGCACACCGATCGAACTGTCGGAGGGAGTGGACGGCACCTTGGCAGTGAACGTGCGTCCATTGCGTTCGTCCAACAAAAGCAGGTCGGTAAAAGTGCCGCCCACATCCACCCCTAGTCGCAGGCCAGTGCCTACCCTTCCTGCCCGGCGTGGAGCGGCAGATGTACTCTGCCCGGTTTCCATCCGGCGCAAACGGTCTTCAAAAGCGGCAAGCCGGTCTTCGTATTTCTTGATCAGATCATCGGTTACCGACATATTTCTCCCCTTTACATTTTCGAGCTGTCCAAATCGAACGAACCGTTACTCTAATTCCCAAACAGCCATCTGAAAAACCCACGCCTGCGTTTTGGCACCGCATCTTTGGACGCCAGTTCGACTGCACGCTCACTCATGTTCAGTGCTGTTTCGATTGTGTCTTTCTGTCGCCCGACTTGGCGTTCCAAATCGGCAATCTCAAGTCCCATCCGTTCACCGGCAACCAAAGCCCGGTCCAACATGTCGCTAGTCCGTTCTGAGAGTGAATGGCCGGACTCGGCCTGCGCCAATGCGTCATCCAGCAAGGTTAGCTCTCCTTCCGCCGCTTGTCTCAGCGCCGCAGACTGCTGATCTGATTGCGTCTTGGCCAGGTCGGCCAGTTCCAGCGCTCGGCTCAGCAGTATCTCGAACTGCCCCGACTGCCTCAGGCTTTGCTCTAGATCATCGCCAACTTTATCCAATTGCGCCAGTGCCTTGCCGGTAACAGACCCCAGGCGTTCAACAGAAATTGCATCAGTTTCAAGATGTGACAAGGCGCGATCCAGCAACGCCGTCAAGCGGCTCTCGGTTTGCTCTTTTCCAGCCATTGCAGCGTCAACCCGGTCTAATGCTTGGGATTGCCGTTCCAGCAGGTCCGACAGAGCCGTAATCTCGGTATCTTTCCCGGATATGGCATGTTCTAACTCTTCGACCTCATCAAAAAGGAACTCCAACACAGTATCCGGCTCCAGATCAGAGCCACAGTTCTTGTCTGCAGAGGATGGTAGGCGCAATGTTTCAGGCAAGTCGATCCGCAACCGACCTTCGTTGTCACGTCGCGATTTGACCAATCCACGGGCCGCAGCCTCGCGCACACGCAGACGGCTTTGACCAAGTTTGCGAGCGGCCTCCTGGACCGTCAGAAACTGTGTTCCCCCTCTGATGTGTTGCTTGGTCATCATTTTGCCTCTGTGCCCTCAGATGATGCCATCGGCCCGAAGGTTCGACTGCTGATCCTCGGACAGGCCCAATAACTCGCCAAATACATATGCGTTGTGTTCACCCAGTTCCGGACCAACATGGCGCACCGCACCGGGAGTATCCGACAGTTTGGGCGCCACATTCTGCATCTTGATCGGGCCGAAATCTGGGTGCTCAACTTCGATCAGCGCCTTGCGGGCTTTAAAGTGAGGGTCCTTCATCATGTCCTCGGCTTTGTAGATCAATCCGCAAGGCACGCCGTATTCATTCATCTTGTCCTCAAGCGCCTCCAATGGGATGGTTTTAGTCCAGGCATTGATTATCTGATCCAACTCGACCTGATGCGCGCCACGTGCGGAATGGGTGGCATAGCGGTCATCTTCGGCCAGTTTCGGGCGTCCAATGGCCTCGGCCAGGCGTTTGAATACCGTGTCCTGATTGGCTGCAATCAACAGCAACTTGCCATCAGCGGTGTCAAAAACATTGGATGGCGAGACATTGGGTAAGATCGCGCCGGTACGTTCGCGCACATATCCCGCTACATCGTACTCAGTCACAAGACTTTCCATCATGTTCAGTACCGCTTCGTAAATGGCACTGTCCACGACCTGCCCCTTGCCCGTCCGTTCACGCGCGTGGATCGCCATCAATGCACCCATGCAGGCGTGGACCGCAGCCAGTTCGTCGCCGATGGAAATGCCCATGCGGCTGGGTTGTGTGGATGGATCGCCCACGACGTACCGCAACCCGCCCATCGCCTCGCCGATCGCGCCATAGCCTGCACGGGACGCATAAGGGCCAGTTTGACCAAAGCCGGTAACGCGGACCATCACCAGACGCGGATTGATCTTGGAAAGGTCCTCAAAACCAAGGTTCCAACGCTCCATCGTGCCGGGGCGGAAATTTTCAATGAGAATATCTGCGTCTTTGACCAGCGTGCGCACCATCTCCTGACCTTCTGGTGTGCGCAGGTTCAGCGTGACCGATTTCTTGTTGCGTGCCACCACTGGCCACCACAACGATTTACCATGCGGTTTTTCGCGCCCCCATTGCCGCATTGGGTCGCCTACTCCGGGTTGTTCGAACTTGATGACTTCGGCACCAAAGTCGGCCAACAGTTGCCCGCAAAAGGGACCGGCCAACAGTTGCCCCATTTCGATTACACGCAGGTCGGTCAGGGGTCCCTGTCTTTCGGCAACTTTCGGCATGATATTTCCTCGGCTTGTCATTGACGATCTTGCAATCATCCTATTTGGTATACGAAATTATAGAGGAATGACGAAATGACCAGCAATTTTTTAGAAATTGTCGAAGTTTCTCCCCGAGACGGGATACAAAATGAAAAAACCTTACTTTCAACAGAGTCGAAATTGCATCTGATTAGTTTGGCGATGGATGCCGGTTTGCGACGGCTGGAAGTGACCAGCTTTGTCAATCCTAAACGAGTGCAACAAATGGCTGATGCGGAGGAAGTGGCAGCTGGATTGCCGCGTAACAGTGATGCAAAATTTATTGGGTTGACGCTGAATAAGCGTGGATTTGACCGTGCGGTGGCCGCTGGACTGGATCAAGCGAATTTTGTTGTCGTTGCCTCGGAAACTTTCAATCAAAAGAATCAGGGCGTCAGCACGAGGGAAAGCATCGCGGCATTTTCTGCGATTCAAAAAAAAGCGCCTGTTGGCATAGACGTTGGGTTGACCATTGGTGCCGCCTTTGGCTGTCCGTTCGAGGGCGAAGTACCGCTTTCACGATTGATGCAAGTCGTCGAGGCTTGCATGGTTCACGATCCATTCGAATTAGCGCTGGCAGATACGATTGGCGTGGCCAGTCCGCGCGATGTGACCGAACGTGTCGGCGCGATCAAACGCGCCTATCCGGATGTGCCAATCCGATTGCATTTGCACAACACCCGTAACACCGGTATTGCCAACGCTTGGGCTGGCATTGAAGCTGGTGCGAAAAGTCTGGATGCCAGCCTAGGCGGCGTTGGTGGCTGTCCTTTTGCACCACGCGCTACCGGCAATATCGCAACCGAGGATCTGGTCTATTTACTGGATCGATCGGGTGTAAAGACCAATGTGTCGTTGGACAAGGCAATAACCGCTGCAGAGTGGCTGGAGAAACAGTTGGGCAAAACAGTACCGGGCATGGTGATGAAGGCGGGCGGTTTTCCTCGTCCAGAAGCAGCGTAGTGGATAGCAACGGCAGACAACCTGCAGCCGATCAGGCCTACGAGGCGATACGCCGACGGATAATGTCGGGCGAGTTGCCAGACGGCGCTCGTTTGAAAGAGCAATCTTTAGCCAGTGAGATGGGGCTCAGCCGTACACCTGTGCGCGAGGCAATCACACGATTGCTTCACGAAGGATTTGTTGAACGCGGCGAGGGCTACTCAACCCGCGTCGCGCATTTTCCTGAGGACGAACTGGATCAGATATTTGAGATTCGCAGGCGACTTGAATGCTATGCTGCCGAACGTGCCGCGCTGATGGCAACTGAAGAACAGATCAACGAGTTGGACAAACTGACGAACGAAATGGAAGCCTTGTCGCCGCCGCAGACGGAAGCAGATTATCAGCGCATTTCAGTCGTCAACTCGGCCTTTCACCGTATCATCTCCGAAGCAGCAAAATCTCCCCGGCTGATTGCTGTGCTGTCGATGGCCGTGGATGTGGGCATCGTTTCGCGCACCTATCACAGTTATGCAAAGGCTGACCTGATCCGTGCGACGCGACATCACCGCGAATTGGTTGACGCGATCCGGGCACGATCACCTGATTGGGCCAGCAGCGTAATGTCGAGCCATGTTCTGGCTGCTGCCCGCTCGGCAGCACATCCCGTAGGGACGGATTGACGCGCGTTGAATTTGGCCAACGCTGGTGCACCGGCTTTGTCAACGGCGGAGTAAAAACCGGCCAGTGCGGCGAGCAAAGGCAGGCCACTTTGGGTAATGGCGGCTTAGGCGTTTTCTGATGGATTGAGGGTCTTGTTTGAGTGTGCGCCTTGGAACACGCGGCTCTCATCTAGCAAGCGTGTTCCAAGGCGCATTGGCCATCATGCCAATTATGTCGTAAACGCCCGGTTAGTACCGCCTGCCGCGCTTAGCCCTGATATTCTAAGAGTCGTGCATAACGACGTCGTTAACGACGTGTCTTATTTGGAGGTGTTATGCGCGGAGAGATTTTGGATGTGGAACGGCGGCGGCGCTGGAGCACCAAGGAGAAGCCTTCGATTGTTTTGTCTGTCGGGGTTAATGGGGCGACGGTCACTCAGGTGGCTCAACGTCACGAGGTCACCCGGCAGCAAATTTATGCCTGGCGACATGCGCTGAAACGCAAAGGTTTGTGGCCTGTCGAGGGTGGCCCGGTATTCCTACCGCTGAACCTTAGTGCGGAGCACGAGGCAGAGCCTTCGGCTGGTTTCCAGGAACCTGGACCGGAGTTCGTCGAAATTGCGCTGACCAAAGGTCGGCAGTTACGGGTTCCCAGCGATCTTGATGATGCCCGATTAGCCCGACTGATCCGTGTGGTCGAGACGGCATGATCGCGCCGGGAACCGGCGTGCGGGTGTATCTGGGCTGTGGTGTTACAGATATGAGGAAGGGGATCGCGGGACTGAGCGCGTTGACGCAGGATGTGCTGCGTCAGAAGCCCACTGGCGGCGCGGTTTTTGCCTTTCGTGGTCGGCGTGGTGACCCACTGCCCGGCAACACATGTTTACATGTGTGAGAGGGGGATCAAGCTGCTGTATTGGGATGGTCAGGGATTTTTTCTCTATTACAAGGTTCTGGAGCGAGGCCGGTTTCCCTGGCCCACTACTCTGGATGGCTCGGCGCGATTAACGCCTGCGCAACTGGCGATGCTGTGGGCCCCTCTTGTCTTATGAATATCTTGGCTTCCATGTGATGATGAAGCCACTGCCCGGCACGTCATTTATGACGGGCAGTGGCGGGGGGCGGACCGCTCCCCTCTTGGTCGTTGTGGACCGTCGCTGAGTATGGTCCGCTGCGCGGCAGTGGTTTGCTTGCAAACCATGAGAGCGGCCCCCGTCTTTTCTGCTGACCTGCACGGAGTTCTGAGGGTTCCGAAAATGATCCAGTGAATCATTTTCCCGAGGAACGGGCTTTGGGCTCGCATGACAAGACAAGGTAAGGAAAAGACAAATGAACGATACCATTGGAATCGACATCTCGAAAGATACGCTAGACACCTTTTGGCTCTCAAAACGAAAGCACAAACAATTTTCCAACACTAAAGCAGGCTTGAGATCTCTCATCCGCTGGGTGCAAAAAGCAGAGGTGTCCTTGGTCGTTTTCGAGGGTGAGGCGGACAAGGAATTGATCCAGTGCATCTATTCCCCGACGAACGGCGTCTATCACAGGCTACTTGAAACCAGCCTTGCAGCGCATGATTTTCCTTTTGCGCGGGTCAATCCGCGCCAAGCGCGCCGCTTCGCCGAAGGGACGGGCACACTGGCCAAAACGGATCGGGTTGATGCAGCCATGCTGGCCAGAATGGGGTCTCTTCTGGAGTTGCAAGCTGACAAG
>PIVL01000002.1 GCA_003354145.1 Paracoccaceae bacterium | reverse complement strand
TAAACGGCGCGACGGCATCGTACATCAGACGCGCGATGTCGCCCTGAAATGGGCAGGTATCAGGCACCGGCTGGCGCAGCGTTTCCAGTTCCACTACAAGTTCGTCCAGAACCGTTTCAAAACGCGCTGCAGCGGCTTTGAACGCCGCCTCACGTCCCGGCCCGGTCGCACCAATAATCAGATCAATCGGACCATGATGCAGGTGCAGCCGCTGGCCATCTGGCAACAAAGAAACCTGCGCGCCCATTAGTTTTTGCCGCCAATCGGGGCAACCGCGCGGACATCGGAGCCATATTCGCCGCCGTGTTCCAACACATCATCAATGTCGCGCACCAATGTGTCATGCCCGCCCAGCGCGCGGTATTCTTCGCGGCTGACTGTGAATTCAAGGGGAGCCACGATGGCCGGGGTCGGCACATAGCCAAAGGCGTTGTCTGGCAAGTCCAGCACATCCGCCATCATTGTAATCCCACCGCCAGGCCAGATAAAGGTCTCGGCCCCACCACAGGTCACACGGGTTTTCAGTGCTTGCACTGAGCGTGTCAGTTTCACCGGATTACGAGTCACGCCAGATCGCAAAGACCCCCCGGCCCCGGCCATGAACATCACCGTGCACAACGCGGGTTCGCAGTTTTCCGCGATCAGATCGACGGACGGGCGCAGCGTGTCAGGTATGTCTGCTGGTTGCGGCACAAGGTCATCATCCAGCACGAAATAGCCCCATTGCTCGCCCGTAGTGGACACCATCAACAGAGTCAGTCCCGGTTTCGCACCCTTTTTTGCGTTCCACGGTCCAAGAATTGTCAGCGGGTCGTCGACATTGGTACCACCCCAACCCAAACCCGGATCAGCCACCTGAAAATAGCGCCCCGGGGTCGAACGTTGCCCCATGATCTTGATGCCAGTATCTTGCCAGCCCAGAACCTTGCCCGCCTGATGTTCGCTGACTACACCGGTGATATGGTCATCGACCACCACCACCTCGTCAACCTGCCCCTGCCATTGCGACGCAAACATGCCGATAGTGGCCGAGCCACACCCAACCCGCATGCGTTCTTCGCGCACACCCTCCACAATCGGGGCACAGCCTGCCTCAACAATCACTGTGACGCCGTTGTCGATGCAAAGTTCCACGGCCTCGCGATTACATAACCGCAGCAGCGCGTCACAGGTGGTACGGCCTTCGAGTTTGGTGCCACCGGTCAAATGATCAACACCACCCAAGGACAGCATCTGCGAGCCATATTCGCTGGTGATCACCAACCCGATGATTTCGCCGTTTGCCCGCACCGGCGCACCTTCGTGGCCAAGATGCCGGTCAGTGTCAATTTTCACTTTGACACCGCAATACGAGAATATCGCTTCGGTGACGACGGTCACAAAATCAACGCCTTCCACTTCGCGGCTGACGATAAACGGCGCTGGCTTATAATCAGGATAGGTGGTGCCCGATCCAACGGCGGTCACAAACAGATCGTCATCCGTCACCAACCGTCCGTCCCAGTCCGATTTGAGAAAGGGGCGGATTTCACCACCCGTGGCAATCCGCCGGTCCAGCACAGTCAAAGGATCACAACGCACAATGCGCCCGGCCTGATTGGCATAGCGATCACAGGCACCAATGCGGCCTTCGGCGATGAAACACATCACCGGGCAGGCATCACAGCGAATTTTCTCGACCTTCTCGCGGGTAGGCTTGGCGTCAGTCATTCGTCGCCCCCTTTTTGATCGCTGCCAGCACTCGATGCGGCAGTGCCGGTAATTGTGTAATGCGGGCCCCCGTTGCATGATGGATCGCATTCAGGATCGCAGGCGCTGTTGGGATCAGCACATGCTCGCCCAGACCTTTGGCACCAAACGGGCCCTCGGAGTCAGCAATCTCGATCAGAATTGAATCAACCTGGGGCATGTCGCCAACAGTTGGGATCAGATAATCATGCAGGTTTTCGGTGCGTCCGGGAACGAATTCCTCCATCAACGCCAGCCCCAGCCCCTGGGCAATTCCGCCTTCGATCTGGCCCTCGGCCAAAAGCGGATTGATAGTGCGGCCAAGATCCTGCGCGGCGGTAACACGCCGGGTTTTGACCGTTCCAAGGGCGGTATCCACTTCGACCTCTGCGATCTGCGCGCCATAACCATAAACCGCGTAAGGTCGCCCCTGCCCGTTTTCATCAAGCGGTTCGGTCGGCGGGTCATAGCTCTCTTGTGCAGACAACGCATAACCGCGATCATCTGGTGTCATATCTGCCAGCACAATGTCACGCAGAGCCTGCCCGTCGCTGATATGTAGGACACCATCTTTCAGAGTGATGATCGCATCAGGACCCATATTGCCAAGGCTCAGGATTTTGCGGCGCAGCTCAGCACCCGCCAGCAGCGCCGCCGTTCCGGTGACATAGGTCTGGCGCGACGCCGAAGTTTTCCCGCAATCCGGTGTCAGGAATGTATCAGGCCCGATCAGTTCAAAATCGCTGACCGGCAAGCCCAACGCATCAGCGCATATCTGCGCTATAACGGTGTTGGCACCTTGTCCAATATCAGTCGCACCCTGATGCAGGCGCAGATGGCCCTTTGCTGTAAACCCGACCCGGATGGTCGACGGATTGGGCAGGGAGGTATTGCCACAGCCATACCAGCACGACGCAATGCCAACACCACGTTTCAGAGTGGTGTTTTCGGCATTAAAATCCTGCGCGTCCAGCAATGCCGTATTCCACGCAACTTGCAACCCATCCAGACATTCGCGGATACCAACGCCGAACAATTGCTGACCACAGACTGTGAAATCACCATTTTCCAACGCATTGATCTGACGGAATTTAAGCCGGTCGATGCCAGCCATGTTCGCCAGGTCATCATACAGCGTTTCCTGCAGAATCGCCGCCTGTGGCACACCAAATCCGCGAAATGCGCCTGATACCGGGCCATTGGTATGTACCGCCCGTGCGCTCGCGTCATAATTAGGCGTTTTGTAAGGCCCCGAGGCATGTACCGGTACCCTTACAGCGACGGTTGGGCCCCAGCTGGAATAGGCACCTGTATTGAAATCGCCGTCAAAAACCATCCCGGTAACGCGCCCCTCGGCATCTGCTCCGATCTGCGCTGTCATCTTTGCCGGGTGGCGTTTTGTGGTCGTGGCCATGCTTTCACGTCGCGTATAGACCATACGCGCGGGTCGGCCGGTTTTTAACGCCACCAGCCCGATTAGAGGTTGCACCGAAAGATCCAGCTTTGAACCAAATCCACCACCAGCGGCCGACGGGATAATGCGCAGCTTATCCTGTGACAGGCCCAACACACGGGCCGTGTCGTCGCGGTCCATTACCGGGGCCTGCGTGCAGGCCTGAATGACAAGAACATCACCCTCCATCCACGCCACACCAGCTTCGGGTTCAATATAGGCGTGTTCGACATAGCCAGTTTCCATGGACATTTTGGCGGTGTGGACAGCCGTTTGAATGGCCTTTTCAGGAGCGCCGGTTTTGACTTTGCCTGCAATCAGGATGTTGCCAACGCGATCCGTATGAAGTTGCGTCGCGTCGCCGTCCAGCGCAGCGTTTGTATCAAGCAATTCGGTTTCCGGCTGCCATGTGATCGGAAAATCTGCCAGATCAATAGCTTCGATCAATGACGGGTTTCCGGCAATCAGCGCCACGGCCTCGCCCATCATGCGCACGTGGCCGTCAGCAAGGGCGGGTTGGTCGATAAATGCTGTGATTACACTGAACCGGTTATCACCGGGGATGTCAGCAGCTGTAAAAACCCGAACCTGTCCGGGAAGCATCGCCAGCCAGCTGGCAACATTACCAATGGTGAACTTCGCTGCAAAATGCGGCGAACGGATGGCGCGCACCAGCAACGTATCAACAGGTACATAATCGGCACCAAAAACCTCACTGCCATCTAATTTGGACAGGCCGTCCAGCCGCTCGACCCGGGTGCCGACGGCTTTACCTGCACTAGGGTTTACCGCGGTAGTCTCGCCACCAACATCCAGTATTGCCTCGACAATCTTGTGATAGCCGGTGCAACGGCAGAGCACTCCGCCAAGTGCGGTTTCAACTTCGTGACGGCTGGGCGTCAAGGTCTGTTCCAGCAACGCAGTTGCCGCGATCAGCATGCCCGGCGTGCAGATGCCACATTGCGCCGCACCATGTCGCAGGAACGCCCGTTGCAGATTGCCAAGCGCATCGCCGGACAGCCCCTCGACCGTGGCGATTTCTGCATCAATCGCCTGAGCAACCGGGGTTAAGCAGGAACATACCGGCGCTCCGTTCAGCAAAACGGTGCAAGCGCCGCAATCCCCGGCATCACAGCCGACTTTGGTACCTTTCAGGCCCAACTCATCGCGCAGAACGTCTGAGAGCCTGCGTCCGGCAACAGCCGAGACATTGACGGTTTGACCATTGACCCGCATCTGAGAGGAAGGCAGGTCTTTCATGCTGAAAGCCCCCCACACTGGTCAGCCAAATCGGTCACTGTGCGACGCAGCAACTCAGTTGCGGCGGTGATCCGATAGGCTGCATCGCCGCGCAAGTCACTGATCGGGGTCAATGTTTCGGCCAGGTATTTCTTGTCTATTTTTTCGGCCAAACCCGCAACTGATTGCCCTGTGAGCCGACTTTCCAAATCCGTCAATCGGGTCGCCACAGCACCGCAGGCTCCGACGGACAAGGCTATTTCCGATACATTTCCGTGCTCTTCAATCAACCGAACAGCAACCATCGCAATTGAAATCACCAGATATTTGCGCGCGCCCAGCTTGGCAAAACCACTGCGCCCATGCCCTGCCTTTCCTGGGACCAATATCGCCGATACAATTTCACCGGATTGCAAAGCCGTACGGCGTACTCCGGTCAGAAACGCATCCAGCGGCACACGGCGCTGGCCATTGATTGAAGACAGTTCAACCTCAGCGTCCAGCGCCAGCAAAGGCGGCACACCATCTGCTGCAGGCGAGGCGTTACACAAGTTTCCGGCAATGGTTCCGGCGTTTTGGATCTGAACCGACCCAACCTCGGCCGCCGCCTGTTTCAGCATATCAAAGGCAGCAGGAAGGTCGGCAGCGATTACGTCGCTCCAGGTTGTAGTCGCGCCAATACGCCAGCCGTCGGTCCCAGTCGTGATTCCACGCAGTCCGGCAATACCGGTCAGATCAAGCACCGCTCCTGGCAATTCCTGAAATTCTGTCGCCGGGAATAAGTCAGTACAGCCGGCCGCCAGCGTCAGCGGATTATCTGCTATCAAGGCCAAAGCATCTTTTAAACTTTCAGGCCTGTGGTAAGCGTTCACTGCCGGGTCTCCTGAGCCTAGTCTCGTGGGATCGTTGAAGAGACAAAAGTTGTCAGTATACAAATGGATTTTGCGGCAGGGATCGAGACCTGTCAACATAAGACACAAACGGAGGCCACAATGGCACAAGTGCCGACATATATGCTGGGCGATCAGGTCGGGTTTCTAATGCGACGGGCCAATCAGCGGCACCTGGGTTTGTTCGCGCGACTTGTGCCGGAACTGACACCGACGCAGTTTGCGGCTTTGGCCAGGCTGTGCGAATTGCAGCATCTTTCACAGAACGCATTGGGCCGGGCAACAGCCATGGATGCCGCAACGATCAAGGGTGTAGTGGATCGGTTGCGACACAAAGGGCTGGTCGCCTCGCGCCCGGATCCGGATGATCAGCGACGGATATTCGTTGAGCCGACAAAAGCCGGAGTGACACTGTTTCGCACCATCGTAGATACGGCCCACGAAGTGACGCAAAAAACACTTGAGCCACTGAGTGAGGCAGAACAACAGGAATTCTTACGATTGCTGAAAAAGCTGACCTAAAGCGTTTTGACATATTGTTGAATCATAACAATATGTCGAAACGCCCACGACACTTGGATGTTTCGCGCATTTCGAGTTAAAGTCGTGTCTCAACTTTAACTCGAAACGCTTTAGCAGCAGCTTATACGCCCAAATGCTGTTTCAGTATCGACGGGTTGTGTTGCAGATCAGCCGCGCTCATCGCGCCGTCATTGCGCCCGTTGTCGATGAAACTAACCCGGTCCGCCACTGACAACACCGCATCAACCCGCTGTTCCACCAGAATGATCGCTACTCCCCGGTCCCGCATCACGACGATAACCCGACGAATGGCCTCGATCATCGACGGTTGCAACCCTTCTGTCGGCTCATCCAGCAGCAACACTTTGGGTTCCAGACACAAGGCGCGGGCTGTCGCCAGCATCTGCTGCTCGCCTCCTGATAAGGTTTGCGCACGTTGATGATAGCGTTCGCGCAGACGCGGAAACAATTCCAAAACCCCCTCAAGAACCTCTGGCCCAGAGTTACGCACCATCAACCCGATCTCGATGTTCTGCGCCACTGTCAGTTCGGAAAACAACCGCCGACCCTGCGGGATATAGCCAATCCCGGCAGCCGCGACTTTATGCGCGGGCAACTCACTGATCACGTCTTTGTCCAGCACCACCTGACCAGACATCAGCGGCAATAGCCCCATAATCGCCTTCATCGTGGTGGTTTTTCCGGCGCCGTTTCGCCCCAGAAGACAAAGGATTTCACCAGCTCTGACCTCTAGCGAGAAGTCCCGCAGAATCTGAGCCTGCCCATAGGCGACGTTCAGGGATTTCAGTTCCAACATCAGCCTGTCCCCAGATAGGCGGCTTGAACATCCGCATTGGCGTGAATGTCATCCGGTGTGCCCTCGGCAAGGATTTTACCAAAATTCAACACCGACACCATATCGGCTGTTTCCATCACCACGCTCATATTATGTTCGATCAAAAGGATTGTGGTTTGGGGCACAAGCCCTCGGATCAATCTTTTGAAAGCATCAATTTCGCTATCAGAAAGGCCCTGCGTCGGTTCATCCAAAATCAGCAATCGCGGGTCTTGCACCAGCCTCATGGCGATTTCCAGCAGGCGTTGATGGCCATAACTCAAATCTCCGGCCCGTTGGTCCAATCGATCCTGAAGGCCCACTTTTTGCAATGCCGCCAACACATGCGTTGCAACCTCAGGCCCCTCAAGCCGACGCCGAGCCGCCAGCGCGACGTTTTCATCGACGCTAAGATTGGCGAAGACCGAGGTAATCTGAAACGTATAGGCCATGCCCAGATTGATCCGCCTATGTGCAGGCAGATGCGATATGTCATGTCCGTCAAACGACACGCTACCGGTTGTTGGTGCGGTACGACCGCACAACATGCCGACAAACGTGGTCTTGCCTGCCCCGTTTGGGCCGATCAAAGCGCGAATTTGTCCTTCGGGCAGATCGAAATCGACGTTTTCCACGGCTTTCAAACCGGCGAAACTTTTCGACAAACCACGGGTTGAAAGCAGGCTCATGGCAAATCTTTCCAGAGCCGTTTTCGCAACTCCCCAACGATACCCTGGGGGGCAAACAAGGTTAAGGCCACAAGGACCACGCCGGCGATAAGCATATAGGCCGACGTCACCGCGCTGGACAAATCAATCAGGTAGAACATGAAAAGCGTGCCGACGAGCGGGCCAAGAATGGTGCCGGTGCCGCCAAGCAGTACCCAAAGCAGTGGTAAGATCGAATATTGTACGGTGGCAAATGTCGCCCCGACATAGCCGAATAACAGACCATAAAATGCCCCGGCTGCGGCGGAAATCGTACCGGAGATCACCACGGCTGCCAATTTAAGGCCAAACACGTCATAGCCCAACATGCGCGTGCGATCTTCATTCTCGCGAATGGCAATCAATGTCTTGCCGAAAGGGCGTTGCACCAAACGCAACGTCGCCAGCAAGCAGACGGCAAACAGGGTCAAGGCGAAAAAATGGCGGTTGGTGGGGTCACTAAGGTCAATGCCCCAAAGGATACGTTCGGCCTGTTGGATGACAAAACCTTCGTCGCCGCGGGTGTATTCTCAAAAATAGAGGATGGTCAGATAACCGACTTGCGCGAACATCAATGTGACGATCATGAAAGCAATGCCAACAGCGCGAAGGGCCAGTGCCCCGATGATGAGCGAGATGGCAACTCCGGTCACTATCCCGGCGATCAAGGCCGTGGCCGAGGATGCCTCAAATAATCGGATCGCCAGCCCCATGCCGTACATCCCAGCGGCAAAGAACAAGGCGTGGCCAAGGCTAAGCAAGCCAGTGTAGCCGAACAACACGTTGAATCCGACTGCATAGGACGCCAGCACCATGATCCGCGCCAAATTACCGTGATGATAGGCGGGCAGCACGAATTGCAGCGCAAACAAAAGCGCCAGAACTGCAATGTGCAGCACCAGCATCCGAGACGTATCAGTCATGGGCACGCACCCCGAACAACCCTTGCGGGCGGAACACCAACACCAAGGCAACCAGCGACGTTGCCAAGATTTTCGCCAGCGTGGGCGAGAAGAAAACCGAGATGATGCCGTCGCTAAGACCAATCAAAATGGCCGCAAGAACTGTTCCCGGCAGGCTGCCCAGCCCACCGATGATAACAACGATGAACGACAGCAGCAGCGGATCTCCCCCCATCAAATAATGCGCCTGTTGGATCGGTACGATCAGCACCGCAGCCATCGCCGCCAGCCCAGCGCCAATGCCAAACACGATGGCATAGATGCGCTCAACCGGGATACCAAAGGCCAGCGCCATTTCACGATCCAGTTGCGTGGCGCGCATCAACAATCCGATTTTGGTTCGTACCATCAGCACCCAGACGCCAATCAGAACCACCGCTGCGGCTGCGATTACGCCCAGCTTATAGCTTGTCGTGCTTAGGCCCCATGGCCAGTACATCTGAAACCTGCCATCAGTAAATTCAAACCACGGAATAGCAAGACGGGTGTTGAACGGAGGCTCGACCGGCCGCGCATCCGGACCATAGGTCATCAGCGTAACCTACTGAATAATATAAAGAATACCAATGGTCGCGACGATGGTCCGTTCAGGATCATAATCCAACCGTTTCAGAACAGCGATATCCGCAAAGACTGCAAGCAATCCGACCAGTATCGGCACCACCACCAGCGCTATCGCAAACCCGATCGCCCCTGACCACCAATGGAGGATGTGACCCACCACGCCAGCACCGCCCCAAGCATGAAGAATTCGCCATGCGCGACATTCACCACCCGCATGACACCAAAGACCAGCGACAGGCCAACCGCAGTCAGCGCCAACACCGCAGCAGTCACTGCCCCCTCTAGCGAGGCCAGCATAAGATAAGGTCCGAATTCCACTTACTTAGTTTCCTTGTCAGATTGTCTGGAAAATTGTGTCATACGGCCCTCTTCAATTCAGTTGCACGGACCACCACGACCGGTGCCTGAAACCCTTTGAGCGTCAGATCACCCGCAGGTTCCTGTATCGCTATATCTTCGGTTGCGATGGCGGCGCGTGGGCTTAGCAATATCTCACGATCCGCTGCCTGATCGCACAGGCGCGAGGCCAGATTGACCGCCGTTCCGCTGGCAGTGTAATCATAACGCCCCTCAAACCCGACCATGCCTACCGTGGCATAGCCCAGAGAAATGCCAACGCCAAAACCCAACCGATGGCCAAGCTTTCGCCAGCCAGCGCACAGTTGGTCCATCGCTTCGCGCATGTCAAAGGCCACGCGCAATGCCGCCTCTGCCGGGTCATCACATGGGATTGGGTCATTGAAAATCACCATGATGCCATCACCTGAACGATGGTCGAATCCGGCCCCGGCATCGTGGATCAGCTTACCCAAGGTCTCGTGAAAGGTCTGCAACACTTCGATGGTTTCTTCTGGCTCCGCACTTTCGCAAAACGCAGTAAAGCCACGGATATCGCAAAACAGGATCGCGATCATCGCCCGATGACTGCCAAGCTGCGCATTGTCCCCCTTGGAGACCACTGCGTCCGCCACCTGCGGAGACAGGAACCGGCGCAGACGTCCCAGCCGTTCGAGCTGGTCGACTTGTTCTGTTACGCGGTCCTCAAGTTCGGCGTTCAATGTTTCCAGTGCTTTGAACTGGCGGACGTTTTCAACGGCAATCACCGCCTGCTCGGCAAAAGTTTCAACAAGAGCAATCTCATCATCCGAAAATGGAGCAACGTGGCGGCGGTATAAGTTGATGGTGCCAAAACAAACATCGTCCAACAGCATAGGCACTACCAGGTAGGACCGGACCCCTTCGATATCGATCAGTTCGGCACGGCGCAGGTCGGCGCGATCAAATTGCGGATCTGTTGCCATGTCCGCAATGTGAATGATCGACTTGCGGCGTACAACTTGAGCGGAAACGATCCCGGAATCTTCAACTGAATGAACCGCTTCTGCAAACACTTTTTGCATTTCTGCCCGTGCCCCACGCTGCGCCGGAATGCTCAGATGCGTGCCCGCTCTATTTACCCTGCTCACAAACGCCAGAGGCGCGTTGCAAAGGCGAGACGCGGCTTCCAGAATGGTTTGCAATACCGGCAATTCGTCATCGCGGGACTGGCTGATGACTTGCAGAACCTCACGCGTTGCTTGTTCACGAAGCCGCGCGTTAGAAAGCGTGTCGCTCTCAGAGGGGATTTGCGGGTTCGTCACATTCTGCCCTTTGTGCCCTGAAACTACAACTGCTCATCATCTTGTTTTAATATGTTACGGCCAATCCCGATAGTCCGCGACCAGCCGCATTCATTCTATCTGTTTTCGTCTTAGAACGCCTGCTTTGTGTAATCCACATCGTCAGGATACAGCGTATCTTCGATCGACGCTGTATGCACCAGGATCAGTTTTTGGTCTGTCACACGGCTGATAAATTGATGTCCGAACACCTGATGGGTCTTGCCGTTGAACCATTTCGCACCCTGAGGGTGCGCATCCGAGGCAGGTATATCAGTCATTGCTTCGACCGCCTCGATCAGTTTGGGGGCATCAGCGCGCGTTTTATAGTTCGCGGCCTCCATCCCGGCCTTGACGATATGAAGAGTTTCCCAGCAGCCAAACATATGGGAATAGGTCGAAACATCCTTCGGATCGCTGATTGAAGCACCATTGTCATCGACGCCAACAGCCGCCCGGTAATCTTTATCAAAAGACGTCTGGTTGGCCTGTGCATAACGCGGGTTGCCCTCCCAGAAATAGGTACTTCAAGGAACTCCAATCCGGGACTGGCCAGATCGACCGCCTCAAGACTGTCGATAAAACCAAACATTTCGGGACGGGACGGGCCAAAGAATTCACCCAGTTCCTTAACGAAAGTCAGAACCGCAGGTCCAACCATTACGTGATAGATAACTTCGGTGTCGCGCGGAATTTTCGGGAAATGTTTGGTAAAGCTGGTCTCGGATGGTGGAATGGCAATATGGGCCAGAACTTCGCCACCCTGTGCCTCGAGCGCAGCCGTGAAATAGTCGCGGTGATCATGGCCAAAGGCGAAGTCAGGAAAAATCATGGTGATCTTTTTGCCCAGGTTCTGTGCCACAAACGGGGCCATTGCCTGCACCTGACTTTTAACATCAGTAATGCCCGGTTGCAGCGTATAGCGGTTCAGCATGCCACTGGCGAGGTGATGGCCTTCGGACACGACAAAATATGGCAGTTTCAGCTCGCCTGCGCGCGGAGCAGATCCGATGACGACATGTGAAAACAAGGTACCATAGGCAATGTCGCATTTGGATTGGTTCGCGAATTTCTCAACCACTTCGGCACCACGTTTGGGGTCGGTGCCGTCATCTTCGGCAATGATTTCGACGGGGCGTCCGTTGATGCCACCGGCTGCGTTGATCTGTTTGACCACTGCTTGTGTCGTGCGGTCATACCAGCGGCCATAGGCTGCGCCGATTCCGGTGCGATGCACCTGAAAGCCTACGCGGATCGGTTCTGAACTTTGGGCCTGAGCATACCGCGCCCACATCGGCAGGCTGGCTGCCGCAGCAACAGCACCTGCCCCAAGTTCAAGCGTTTTCAACGCATTACGGCGGGTGGTGCCAACGGGTTTCTTGATGTCATTGGTCATTATTTTCCCCTCTGTTGAACTCATGAGTTCGAACCGTTTGCCGGTCCCATTGTTTGTTAGTGTGTAAACGATATTTCGTTTTGTCCAGTTGTTTACGTAGGGTCACCCACGGGGCGATGCCAATAGCCAAAGGCCGAACAGCGTATAAAGCACCATGAACAGTGCCAACGGCTCCTGACTTAGAGCAGCGTGCCGCGTCGTTCCGAAATGGCGCAAAGCAATGGCATGGGCCAACATTACAGCCAGAATATGCCCGCCTACCACTGCTGCGGCCTGTGTCAGCCAAATCAGCCGAACGCTATCCTGCGAATTGAAAAACCCGGTGGTGACATAGTAAGTGCCCAACTGCAAAAAATCGGCCCCCGTTCCCATCGGATCAGTTGTCACAGACAGCGCATATTGGCTGTCGACCAGAAAGGACGGCAGATAATGCGCGATGTGATAGCCCAGCGCGATAGGCAGGATTGACGGCGAAAACAGGCAAAACGCACGCGATAGCGGCACGGTCGACCGGATCAGCGCCAGCCCAAGCCAGATTGACGTGCGTAGGCCGAAACCAGCCAAATGTTGGCCAAAACCAACCCGACCAAATTTTGGATTATAACCGCAGAGCGTCCCGGAAATTCAAGTGGGTTAACGCCTATCAGCCCCATCCACCAGAACGTCTCGTTCAACCCGTCAAAGCTGCCACTGCCCAACATCAACAGTGTCAAAGTGGCGATTCCGATGGCTGGCGCACGTGGTGAAAGTGCCTGCCAACCGAGCAGTCCAACAGCGACGCGGTTGCCCCTGCGCCCAAATAGCCCCATGCGGGTATAGACGCGCAAAACAACGCTCAGGCCTTCGGCGCGCCGTAACCAGCGCGGGCCAAAGGCCAAAATTGCAAGCAATGTGAACAGCCAGTAGCCCCCGACAACCCGCGCCAGTCGCACTGGATCTGCCGGCGCAGGATCAGCTAGCAAGAACGCTGCAAAAGCCATAAAGGTCACAATGGCAATGCTATGTCCCAACACGGTTGGAAATCGCAAAAATGGGCGAATGTTCAACGATCTTCGCAAGACGACAACGGGGCCGGTCCAGGGGTTCAACCATCGCCAGAGGTCTCCCACAACGCCCTGAAGTGTTATGAAACCGATCCACCAAATCGTCCAGAAAAACACCGGCAAAGGATTGGCCATAGGATCATGCGAGCCATTGAACCCGATCCATATCAGGGCCATGAGCAGCAGAAATGACAGGCAGCTTGTAACAGCACGCAATCCGGTTCGTCGCACACGGACAAGCGCAATCGGGCGAAACATCGACGACACAAAACGATCCGGCAGAACTGTTAACAGCAGTACGGTCAGACCAACGCTTGCTGCGCCAGACACGATATAAACATCCGTCGGAAGCAACAAAACGAAACCTTGTTCTGAGGCGTGCGCAAAGGCCGGGTTGGCCTGAAACAGCAACAAAAACAGTGCGGCCAAGATGCGAAGGGTCTGATTTACAATCATAAACCCATTGTGGTGCGACCTGACGCGCGAAGAAAGCACTTAATCTCAGAATGCACACCCAGATGCGCGTTGACATTTACACCCGCATGCCGAACCATTTGTATGCGAATGAATTTTCCTGGACCAGTTCGGAGCACCCATGGCGAACTCTCCTTCTGGCGCGGTTGTTGGCGTCGACGTGGGCGGTACATTTACGGATCTGGTAGAGCTGGACCAGTCCACAGGTCAGGTGCGGCTAGCCAAGGTGCCCAGTACGCTAGACAATCAAGCCTTTGGTGTTCTGAATGCGTTGAACGCAGCCGAATGTGATCTGGCCGCCCTTGATCTGATCGTGCATGGCACGACCACCACGACCAATGCCGTGTTAGAGCGCAAACTGGCCAAAACTGGTCTGATTACAACGCAAGGTTTTCGTGATGTGCTTGAGCTTGGCCGCCGAACCCGCCCGCAACCTTATGGGATGAAAGGGAAATTCAAACCCCTGATACCTCGAAATCTGCGTATCCAAGTGCCAGAACGGCTGGAATATACTGGTGCGGTTGTCACCGACCTGGACGAAGCAGCGGTATTGTCAGCAGGTCAGGCATTGCTTGATCAGGGCTGTGAAACAGTAGTCATTCATTTCCTGCATGCTTACGCAAACCCGGACCACGAACTGCGCGCCGCCGATATTTTACGTCAGATTTGGCCGAACGATCACATCACCATGGGTCATGATCTGCTGTCAGAAAGTCGCGAGTTTGAACGTGGTGTGACTGCGGCTGTCAACGCTTCCGTGCAGCCACTTTTAGAACGGTATTTGCAGCGTCTGATCAAAGAGTTAGAGACCGGCGGCTATACAGGCGATGTACTGGTGATGAACGGCAATGGCGGCATGGTCAGCGCCGCGCGTGTTTCAATTGAGGCAGCAAAAACCGTAATGTCGGGGCCTGCCTCTGGCGTTATAGCCGCCGCTTATACCGGACGGCGCGCGGGCTTTGGCAATTTGATTACTTACGATATGGGCGGCACCTCGACTGACGTGGCGCTGATCCGCGATTCCGAGCCGTCGGTGTCTAATGAGATTGAGCTGGAATATGCCATGCCGATCCATGTGCCGATGGTGGATGTGCGCACGGTCGGGGCTGGTGGCGGGTCCATCGCTCGGGTCAATCCGGCGGGTCTGCTTGAAGTTGGACCAGAAAGCGCGGGGGCTGACCCGGGGCCAATTTGTTATGGACAAGGTGGAAATACCCCGACGATTTCGGATGCCAATCTGATTTTGGGGCGGCTTGATCCTGCTGGCCTGAATTCGATCAAGGGGGGCGTGTCGCTTGACGATGTCAAGTCCATTTTCGCCCGAGAGTTGGGCGATCCGTTGGGTCTTGACGCAGTACAGGCCGCCGCAGCTGTCATCAAAATTGCCAACACAAAAATGGCCGGAGCCATCCGAATGGTGTCTATTTCGCTGGGCATTGACCCACGCGATTTCGCGTTGTTTGCCTTTGGCGGCGCAGGCCCGCTGCATGCCAGCGAGCTGGCGCGCGAGTTGGACGTTCCACGCTTGATTGTGCCCAGCCGTCCGGGGATCACCAACGCTATCGGCTGCGTCGTTGCCGATCTGCGTCATGACTTTACCAACACTCTCAACGCGCCTCTGGACAGTCTGGACGAGACCCGTTTGCGCGACGTTTTCGCGGCCCAAACTGCCGATGGAGAACGCCAGATCGCACAGGAAAACATCGACATTCATGCGGTGCGCCATCTTTATAGCGTCGATATGCAATTCATCGGGCAGACCCATTTGCTACGGGTGCCGCTGGATCGTCCTGACGTCGATTTGAAAACCCTGCGCGCCCTGTTTGAAGAGGCATATTTCCGGCGTTTCCGGGTCGAACTCGCCTACATTCGCGCCAATGTGGTGAATGCCAACACGTCAGTCATTGGGACACGGGCCGAATTAGATCTATCGTCGCTGATCGACCCCCAAGGGCGCAAATCAACACTGGATGAGGCGCAAACCGGTATGCGAGCGGTGTTTTTTGAAGACAGCTGGCAAGATACGCCGATCTACTGGCGCGATCACCTGCCCGGCGATTTCAATCTGACCGGCCCCGCGATTGTGCAGCAGATGGATACCACTTTGTTGCTGGAGCCGGGTGACCGCGCCAGCGGCGATTCAGACGGCAACATTCTGGTTAATATTGGAGGTGCAAAATGAGTTTGGATCCCATCACGCTATCGGTCATTCAGGCCGGGTTACAGCAGGTTTGCGACGAAATGGATCTGAGTTTCTCGCGCGCTGCCTTTTCACCTGTAATTGCAGAAGCCAATGACCGATCAGACGGGATTTATTCTGCGGACGATGGTTCATTGATTGCTCAGGGCGCAGGTGGCCTGCCCGTGTTTGTCGGCACTATGCAGTATTCCACGCGAACTCTGATTGAGATGATCGCAGATGGCAATGCCGCTGCCCCGCAGCCCGATGACATCTATATCGTCAATGACCCCTATCTGGGCGGCACACATTTGATGGATGTACGCTTTGCCAAACCGTATTATCGCAATGGTGAAATCTATTGCTGGTTGTCCAACACCGGGCATTGGCCAGATACGGGTGGTTCTGTACCGGGTGGGTTTTCCGCCTCGGCCACAGCTGTTGAGCAGGAAGGATTGCGCCTGCCACCTGTACGTTTGTTCAAACAGGGCGTTCTGGATGAGGAAATTTTTGCAATCATCTCGTCCAATATCCGGGTGGCGGATCAGCGGATTGGTGACGTCAAAGCGCAAGCAGCGGCTTTGCTGGTGGGCGAGCGGCGCTTGAATGCGCTGCTGGACAGGTATGGCGATGATACGGTGACCGAGGCAATCGCTGAATTGCGGCGTCGGGCAGCTGTGCAAATGCGGGCGTTTATTGCTGATATTGCTGAAGGCACCTATTCGTCAGTTGCCTGGATCGACAGCGACGGCGTGGTGAATGAACCGCTGGCCATTCGACTGGCCATCACCCGCAAGGGCGACGATCTGACGTTTGATTTCACCGGAACCAGCCCGCCCTGCATGGGTCCAATGAATTCGGTTTTGGCAACCACCCTAAGTTCAGTTTATTTGGCGATGCGCCACATTTTTCCCGAAGTCCCAATGAGCGCCGGGGCGTTTGAGCCGCTGAAAGTGGTTGGGGTCAAAGACACATTTCTGGACGCACACTATCCGCGTCCTGTGTCAGGTTGCGCTGCCGAAGTGTCCCAGCGCATTGCCGAAGCGGTGTTCGCGGCCCTTGTTGTGCCGCTGCCCGACCGTGTTACGGCGGCTCCTGCGGGCACCAGCGGTAACTTTGCACTTGGCGGGCATGATCCGTCTCGCGGGCGGGATTTTGTGATGTACCAGATTTCCGGCGGTGGGTATGGCGGCAACCTTGATCATGACGGGTTATCTAATGGCTGCTCAACGATCGGCATTTCCAAAGCCCCTCCTGTTGAGATCATGGAGCAGGCCTTTCCGGTGCTGTACCACCACTATCAATTACACGAAGGATCAGGCGGTGCGGGTACCCATCGCGGCGGTTTTGGACTGGATTATGAGGTCGAGCTGCGGTGCGGCGATGCGCGGGCCAGCTTTGTGATGGATCACGGTCGGTTCGGGCCGCAGGGCGCGTTGGGTGGTGCGGATGGAAGTTGCAATCAGGTAACCGTGAACCGCTCCGGAGAGCGGTATACGCCTGAACATCTGTCCAAGGAACAGGATATTTCGATGCAGCCCGGTGACCGGGTGCAGGTGCGTACACCGGGTGGAGGTGGCTATGGCGATCCGTTTCTGCGCGCACCGGAACTGGTTTGTGAGGATGTAATACTTGAGCGGTACACATCGCAACAGGCGCGCGACTTGTTTGGCGTTGTTCTGTCTGAGGATCCTATTGCAGTGGATGCAGCCAATACCAAAACCCTGCGCAAGACCATGCAACAGCAATGAAACCGACTTACGGGCTCAGGCTTTCAATCGATAGAAATCAGCCGCATTGCCACCAAAGATAGCCGCCTTATCAACATTACTACAATGCGCGGTCAGGTTTTCTGCTGCTGCAAGCCACTGCTCATAGCTGGCCTGCAACTGACAAACCGGCCAGTCCGAGCCCCACATGACACGTTTGGCGCCGAATGCGGACAGTATCAGATCGGTATAGGGTCGCAGGTCATCAACACCCCAGCCATCATTGGCTTCGGTGACAACTCCGGACAGTTTGACATAGGCGTTTGTATCCTTGGCCAAACGGGTCATACCGTCGCTCCAGCTTTGCCAATCGGCAGGGTGGTTGCCAATCTGCGGCTTCATGCAGTGGTCGATAACGACCCGCAAATCAGGGTAGCGGGTCAAAATGGTGTGGAAATTGCCCAGATGTTTAGAAAAGCCCAGCGCGTCAAATGTCAGATCAAGTTCGACCAGTGCCTGAAACCCCCATTGCACATCGTCGCGCAGCATCCAGTTGACGTCTTCGATGTCCTGAATCATCGGCCGAACACCGCAGAATTTCGGGTGTTTGGCAAAACGCTGCAAATGTGCGAGATCGTCGGGCTTTTCAAAGTCGATCCAGCCGACGACGCCCGCCACGCTGTCCGTATTCTCAGCGATATCAAGAATATAGTCGGTTTCCTGCACCGTAGCAGCGGCCTGAACAACAACGGTTTTGGCGATGCCATGGCGATCAAGCATCGGCTCTAAATCTGCGGGACCATAGACCTTTGCAAGAACCGCATCGTCCATCGGCATCCAGTGATAATCACCGCGCTTGGGGTCCCAATAATGCTGGTGGGCATCAATCCGCATCGTATCCGCCCCCTAAATCGGTGCATCAGAGCGCATTAATCCCTGTGCTTTCAGGTCAGTCCACAATGCATCCGGTATCTCGGCTTTTGCCGCTACGCTATTGCTATCAACTTCTGACACCTGCTGCCCGCCGGGAATGACGGAAACCACATTGGGGTGATGCAACGGGAACTGAAAGGCCGCGTCGATCAGGCGCGTATTGTGGTCGGCACACACGGCTTCAATCCGGGCCACTCGGTCCAAAATTGCCTGAGGTGCCAGTTCATAGTTGTAATACGATCCCTCACGCGGTCCAGTTGCCAGAATACCCGAATTATACGGTCCACCCAAAACAATGCCGATGCCGCGTTCCTTAACCAGTGGCATAAAGGTTTCCAGAGCTTCCTGTTCCAGCAACGTATAGCGACCAGCCAGCAGGAACATGTCAAAATCACCACGCTCGGCCAATGCCTGGCAGGGTTGCCATTCGTTGACGCCTGCCCCAAAGGCCTTGATGACACCCTGATCGCGTAATTCGACCAGCGCGCGATAGCCGCCGCCCATCAGCTCATCATATTTGGCATCCAGCACCTCTTGGCTGCCTTGATTTGCAAGATCGATATCATGCGCAAACAACATATCAATTCGATAAACACCCAACCGTTCCAACGACGCCTCAAACGAGCGCATGACCCCGTCATAGCTGTAGTCGTAAACCTCTTGGCGCGAAGGTACGTCGAACCATTTCCCAACCCCATCACGCTGATCCGGCGGGCAGGCCTTAAGCAATCGCCCTACCTTTGAAGACAGCACATATTCATCGCGCGGTTTATCGCGTAGAAACCGGTTCAGTCGGGTTTCGGCCAGGCCAAACCCATAAAGTGGTGCAGTGTCGTAATACCGGACACCCAAATCCCAGGCGCGGGCAAGAATAGCGTCGGCCTCTTCATCACTGACGGCCTTGTAAAGATTGGCCAATGGCGCAGTGCCGAACCCGATTTCCGTAAAGCTTAATCCGCCATTGCCCAGCCGGTCCCAGTGCCTTGTTTTAAATGACATTACTCACTCCCTAAATTTGAGACTGACCCTAGGGCATTTTTGAATAGACTGCACCTAATTCTTCGTTAGAGTTTCATCACCTGGTAACGGCCTCAGAGGGTAAGCCGAAAGCAAGGGATTTGAGCGGCGAAGAAGTGAGGTCTGTGCTGTTTAGTTAAACCCGCAAAGTGCGCTTTTTACCGCCAACAGCCAGAAATTTGCGGGGGGTGGCAACTTTTGTATAGTGACCCCATGGTGATCAGGAACTGTCAAACTATATCAACCTATCTGGGGAGGTGTTGAACCGATGCCCCCCGCCTTTGTGCGGAAAGATAAAAGGATTTGATTTGACCAATTATTCAAAGAAAAAGCTGAAATTATTCGTGGTACTGGTTGTACTTTCAGCGGCTTTGGGCCCGATCTATGTCGCGATCTTTATACCAGGTGAATTGCCATATTCGATCAGTCTCATTTCTATTGATGGTATTATCGGTGGTGCGTTGATGTGGAGCGGCTTGCTTTTTCTATGGCCAAGCAAAATTTGTGCGCCGCTGCGACGGTTGGCATTTCCATGGCACGTCTTGTTTTTGCTGTTGCTTGTCGCTCTTATCATTCCGATGACAAGCATGATCACCCGGTCTATTCACGCTGGAAAAATCGTGCCGGCCTTTAACTACGGGCCCGGGCTGTCGCTATATCTGTTCATATTGGGGGTCATCACGTTCACCTTGATCATAATGCAGATTACAAAGGTGATCGGGCCACGTGTTCTGGGAAACCTGTTGATAGGTCGGTACCACAACCCGGTTGAGGAAAACCGGATATTTTTGTTTGTTGACCTGATTGGATCAACTGCTTTGGCAAATCAATACGGGGACCTTGGGTTGCAGCGCCTGCTGACCCGGTTCTTTTTTGATATAGGGCGACCTGTGGCGGAACACTGGGGAGAAATTCACGCCTATATTGGTGACGAAGTCATCATCACCTGGCCTTATGAATCGGGCATTCAAAGGGCGCGGTGTGTCCGTTGTTTTTTCGCGCTGAAAAGCGTTCTTGATGGTCATTCTGAAGTCTACGAAAAGCTATTTGGTGTCCGACCCAGAATTCGCGCAGGGCTGCATGGCGGTTCTGTGATTGTGAGCGAATGCGGCGACACCAAAAAGTCGATAGTTTATTTTGGTGACACAATGAACACCGCCGCCCGTCTTGAGGGCGAGGCCAAACGGTTGAATGAAGAACTGATTGTGTCAGAGCAATTATTAATGGCGATCACACTGCCTGATGGAATCGCGGCACAAAACAAGGGCGAAATAACATTGCGCGGACGTGACAGCGCAACCCGGGTATTCGCGTTGTCTAAGGACGTGACTGGTCAGGATTGAACTTTGGCTCAACTAAGGTCATCCTTGGCGCTGATGCCGAAACCGGCGCATGTTTTGGATAAGAAGGTATCATGAGTAAACGAACGGTTCTGTGTTTCGGCGACAGCAACACCCACGGCTCACGCGCTGTGCGGTACGCGCTTGATATTCGACGATATCCCCCCGAAGTGCGCTGGCCCGGTCAGATGGCAGCCATTTTGGGCGACAGCTGGCAGGTCATTGAAGAAGGCCACCCCAGTCGGACCACCGTGCATGACGACCCTATTGAAGGCCCGCATAAAAACGGACTGGCGGTGTTACCGGCATTGCTGGACAGTCATCGTCCAATAGACCTGGTCATTATCATGTTGGGCACGAATGATCTGAAAATGCGCTATAGCCTTCCTGCAATGGACATCGCAACGTCGCTTCAACGCCTGCTGACCTGCATTTCCACCTCTCTTTCTGGCCCGGATCTGTCCACTCCCAAGGTTCTCATCGTGGCCCCCGTACCGATCCTTGAAACTGGATATCTGGAAGAAATATATGAAGGCGGTGCCGAAAAATCGCGAAAACTGGCCAAGTATTTTGCCGCCATAGCCAAGCGCAACGATGCTAGTTTCTTTGACGCCGGATCAGTGGCAAGCGTTGACCCGGTCGACGGAATCCACCTGGATCCCGAAGGCCATGCCGAAATTGGCAGGGCCATTGCTGCCACGGTCACCGATTTGATGAACTAATTAAGGAGTAACTCCCATGCTTAAAGGTATTGATCCAAGACTAAGCGCGGATGTCCTATATACGCTCAAGGCGATGGGACATGGCGATGTGTTGATCCTGGCGGATGCCAATTTCCCGTCCGATTCTATTGGTGCGGAAACGGTGACAGGACAGGCGCTTACGATGCACAACCTAAACAGCGCCGACGCGATGGAGGCGATCCTGTCGGTTCTGCCTCTGGATACATTCGTTGATGATTTCGCCGGGCGCATGGAAGTTGTCGATGCTCCTGCCGAAATTCCGGCCGTTCAGGCCGAAGCACAGGCCGCCATTGATGCCGCAGAAGGCAAACCGCGGCCGATGATCTCGATCGAGCGTTTTGCGTTTTATGGCATGGCCAGAGACGCCTATGCTGTCATTCAAACCGGAGAACGTCGGTTCTATGGCTGTTTCATGCTTCGCAAAGGCGTGATCCCCCCTGATGCAGAAGGTTAAGAAAATGAACCATTCCGTTGTTGTCTTAGGTGTTTTCGTCGCCGATACTGCCTACCGAGCTGATCGTGCCCCGCGGATTGGCGAAACCATCATGGGTAACAGCTTTGCGCTGGGTCCAGGTGGGAAAGGATCAAATCAGGCAGTCGCAGCGGCCAAGGCTGGCGGTGATGTATCCATGATCTCGCGTCTGGGTAGGGACCCGTTTGCAGACATGGCGTTAAAAACCTGGGCAGATGCCGGGGTAAAGCCCGCAATTACCCAGCACAATGACAGCTATACCGGGGCGGCCTATATCTTCATCGAAGAGGCCACCGGTGACAATGCGATCATCATCTGCCCCGGAGTTGCGGGCAGTATTTCCGAAGCCGACATCGACGCAAACGCCGATCTGATCAGCGATGCGGCTGTGTTCATAACGCAGCTTGAACAACCCATGCCAGCTGCGCATTACGCGCTGGAAATGGCCAGAAAAGGCGGTGCGATCACCATCCTGAACCCGGCTCCGGCAGCCGACTTGCCGGACGGAATGCTCGCACTTTGCGACTATGCCACCCCAAACGAGAGTGAGGCCGAAGGGCTGACCGGCATCCCTGTCGTCACAATCGATGACGCCACAAACGCGGCCAGCGCTCTACTGAACATGGGCGTTGGCACTGCAATTATTACACTGGGTGAAAATGGCGTGCTGTTTCACGACGGCACCATGACGCAACATATCCCGGCCCTCAATGCTGGTCCCGTGGTCGAAACCACCGGCGCAGGTGATGCATTCAACGGTGGCTTTGCCACCGCCCTCGCCCGAGGTGATTCCCCAATTGATGCGGTTCGATTTGGCTGCGCCACAGCCGCCATATCCGTCACCCGACCCGGCACAGCGCCCTCAATGCCTGATCTGGATGAAGTTTTGACCTTGCTGGCTGTCAATTAACTTCAAGCATATATATTTTATACTTGAAATAAAAATATGAAACGCTACCCTGATAACAGCCCGGTTGGGTTTGTATGGGGGTAGCGTATGAAAATTGCATGTATCGGTGGCGGGCCAGCTGGTCTCTATTTCGCGATCTCAATGAAGTTGCGTCAGCCTGACGCTGACATCACCGTGTATGAGCGGAACAAAGCCGACGACACATTTGGCTGGGGGGTCGTTCTGTCAGACGATGCACTGGACAATCTGCAAATCAATGACACCAAAAGCGCTGAGACAATCCGCGAGAATTTCGCCTATTGGGATGACATCGCCGTTGTTCATGACGGTGTTCGCACCGTGTCTGGCGGTCATGGCTTTGCCGGCATTGGACGCATGAAGATGTTGATGATCTTGCAAACCCGAGCGCAAGAATTGGGTGTGAACCTGCAATACGAGACCAATATTGATTCATTTGATGAGTTGAAGGCTACCCATGATCTGGTGGTCGCCTGTGACGGGATCAATTCCGCAGTGCGTGCCAAATATGCCGAGCATTTCAAACCCAATGTCGACACCCGCAAGTGCAAATTCATCTGGCTGGGCACGCATCAGAAATTCGACGACGCTTTTACCTTTATCTTTGAGAAAACCAAACATGGCTGGATCTGGATTCACGCCTATCAGTTTGACGCAGACACAGCGACGGTGATTGTCGAATGCTCGCAAGAGACCTGGGATAATTTCGGTTTTGAGCAGATGTCCAAAGACGCCACCATCGCCAAATGCGAAGAGATATTTGCCGCCCATCTGGATGGCCATGCGCTAATGTCAAACGCGGACCATCTGCGGGGCTCAGCGGTCTGGATGAATTTTCCCCGGGTGCTTTGCGAAAAATGGCACCATGAAAACGTCGTACTGCTGGGCGACGCCTCGGCCACGGCGCATTTCTCGATCGGGTCCGGGTCACGTTTGGCCTTTGACAGCGCCATTGCGCTGGCCAACTACATCGATAGCGAACCCGATATGGAACGCGCTTTTGAACGCTATCAGGATGAACGGCGCCTTGATGTTCTGCGCCTGCAATCGGCGGCGCGCAATTCGCTTGAATGGTTCGAAGAGGTTGAGCGGTATCTTGACCTTGATCCGGTTCAATTCAATTATTCCCTGCTGACCCGGTCACAGCGGATCAGCCACGAGAACCTGCGTCTGCGCGATGCAGACTGGTTGAAAACCGCCGAAAAATGGTTTCAGGACTGCGCCGGAGTTTCCGACGACGCGCCAGTACGCGCCCCGATGTTTGCACCGTTCAAACTGCGTGACATGACGCTGGACAATCGCATCGTTGTTTCTCCGATGGCGCAATACAAAGCCGTGGATGGCTGCCCGACCGACTGGCATCTGATCCACTATGGAGAACGGGCCAAAGGCGGTGCCGCGATGGTCTATACCGAAATGACCTGCGTGTCGCCAAGTGGGCGGATCACGCCAGGTTGCCCGGGACTGTATGCTCCCGAACACGAGGCCGCGTGGTCCCGCCTGGTCGGGTTTTGCCACGCGGAGACAACGACGAAAATCTGTTGTCAAATAGGCCATTCCGGGCGCAAAGGCTCAACGCGGATCGGTTGGGAAGGCATGGATCAACCGCTTGAACAGGACAACTGGGAACTGATCTCAGCCTCACCCATCGCTTGGTCCGACGCCAACGACACGCCCCGCGCGATGACGCGGGATGACATGGACGAGGTACGCGATCAGTTTGTCGCTGCCGCCAAAATGGCCGACCGCGCCGGATTTGACATGATCGAATTGCACGCAGCACATGGCTATCTGATCTCGTCTTTTATCTCGCCCGTATCCAACCGACGCGACGACGAATATGGCGGCGATCTGGACAACCGGATGCGTTATCCATTGGAAGTATTCAGCGCCATGCGCGCCGTTTGGCCATCGGGCAAACCGATGTCGGTGCGGATTTCGGCCAATGACTGGGTTGGGGAGGACGGGATCACCCCAACCGAAGCCGTTGAAATTGCGAAACTTTTTGAACAAGCCGGGGCTGATATAATAGACGTATCTGCCGGGCAAACATCGATCGAGGCAGATCCTGTCTATGGCCGCATGTTCCAGACACCGTTTTCCGACCAGATACGTAATGATGCCGGTATCAAGACCATGGCGGTTGGCAATATCTATGAACCTGACCACGCCAATTCAATCCTGATGGCCGGTCGCGCCGATCTGGTGGCCATAGGCCGCCCGCATCTGGCCGACCCCTATTGGACGCTGCATGCCGGGGCTGACATTGGCGACAGGAACGCCCGATGGCCACAGCCCTATGAAGCAGGGCGCGATCAGGAATGGCGACTGGCGGATCGGCAGGCCGAACTGGTGGGCAACGTATGAACCTGACCGGAAAACATGTGGTGATTACCGGCGGCGGCACCGGAGTTGGCGCCGAAACCGCACGCCAGTTTGCCAAGGCCGGGGCCAAAGTCACAATCATGGGTCGCAGAGAAGCCCCCCTGAAAGAGCAGTCCCTGCCCTATCAGATTTGCGACGTCACGGACGCCGCCAGCGTATCACAAGCCTTTGCCAAAGCCCGCGACCAACATGGCCCCATCACCGTTGCTATCGCCAATGCCGGGGCCGCAGATAGCAAGCCGTTTGCCAAGATGACCAGCGATGACCTGACCGCCTCGCTTGACGTCAACCTGACCGGCGTATTCCGCACCTGGCAGACCGCCCTGCCTGACATGATCGACGCTGGGGCTGGCCGCCTGATCGCCATCGCTTCGACTGCCGGCCTTAAGGGTTATCCTTATGTGTCAGGTTATTGCGCCGCCAAACACGGCGTCGTTGGGCTCACCCGCGCGCTGGCCATTGAACTTGGCGCGACGGGCATCACAGTCAATGCAATTTGCCCGGGCTTTATTGAAACACCGTTGCTTGAGCGCTCAATCACCAACATTACCAACAAAACCGGCATGTCGCGCGACAAGGCCGAGGCATCGCTGAAACGCGGCAATCCACAGAACCGGTTCATCCAAAGCGACGAAGTTGCTGGTACCGCAGTTTGGCTATGCTCGGACGCGGCAAAGTCGGTCAACGGCCACGCGCTCAGCCTGTCAGGAGGCGAGATTTGACCCTGCATTCCACCTCGGACCCCATCAGCAAAGAACGCCTGCGCCTGTGGCTGCGGATGCTAAAAACCACGCGGATGATCGAAAGCTGTGTGCGTGACAAATTGCGATCAGAATATGGCACCACCCTACCCCGGTTTGACGTGATGGCGGCACTGTCACGTTTCCCCCAAGGGCTGAAGATGAGCCAATTGTCCGACGTCTTGAGGGTCTCCAACGGCAACGTCACCGGCGTTGTCGATCGGCTGGCGGATGACGGTTTTGTGGTGCGCGTCGCGGTGGCTGGCGACCGACGCGCGTCGTTGGTGCAACTGACCGACAAAGGGCACGCTGAATTCGCCACACAGGCAACAGCCCACGAGACCTGGATTGACGATATGCTAGCCGAATTTGGGCCCGACGACCTTGGCGCGCTGGGAGTGCGATTTGAGGCATTGATGACATCGCTGGAAGGAAAAGACTGATGGATATGAAGACCGATACCAAACATTTTCTATGCGAAATCAGCGACGGCATCGCGACCGTGGCACTGGACCGGCCCGAGCGGAAAAACCCGCTGACCTTTGACAGCTATGCCGAACTACGCGACTGGTTTCGCGACCTGCATTACAGCGATGACGTCAAGGCCGTGGTCTTTGCCTCTAATGGTGGCAACTTTAGCTCCGGCGGCGATGTGCATGATATCATTGGTCCTTTGACCCGGATGAGCATGAAGGAATTGCTTACCTTTACCCGCATGACTGGCGATCTGGTCAAGGCGATCGTCAATTGCGGCAAGCCGGTGATCGCAGCGATTGACGGAATTTGCGTCGGCGCTGGTGCGATCATTGCCATGGCATCAGACCTGCGCATCGGCACACCCGAGGCCAAAACCGCATTCCTGTTTACCCGCGTTGGGCTTGCCGGATGTGATATGGGTGCCTGTGCGATCCTTCCGCGGATTATTGGCCAGGGACGCGCGGCTGAGCTGCTTTACACCGGAAGGTCGATGTCTGCGGATGAAGGCGAACGTTGGGGGTTCTTTAACCGTTTGGTGGCCGGTGACGATCTGGCCCCGGCGGCGCGCGATCTGGCCGCGCGCATCGCGGCGGGGCCGAATTTCGGCAATATGATGACCAAAACCATGTTGGCGCAGGAATGGTCGATGTCCATTGAACAGGCGATCGAAGCCGAAGCACAAGCCCAGGCGATTTGCATGCAAACGGCCGACTTTGAGCGTGCATTCAACGCCTTCGTCGCCAAAGAAAAACCTGTGTTCGAGGGCAACTGATGGCCGATACAAGCTTTCTTAACTGGCCATTTTTTGACGACAGTCACCGTGAACTGGCCGCTGGTCTTAACGATTGGGCAGGCCGCGAACTGGGCGAAATTGATCATGCAAACACCGATCAGGCGTGCCGTGATCTGGTGACCTCTTTGGGCAAAGCAGGTTGGTTAACGCACTCAGCTGTTGACCCTCAGCGCAGTGGTCAACTGGACGTGCGCACGCTGTCCCTGATCCGCGAAACGTTGGCGCGCCATGATGGTCTTGCCGATTTCGCGTTTGCCATGCAAGGGCTGGGAACGGGTGCGATTTCGCTGTTTGGCAGTGACGCGCAAAAAGCCGAATGGCTACCACTGACACGCTCGGGGCAGGCTATTTCTGCCTTTGCCCTGACCGAGCCGCAATCCGGTTCGGACGTTGCCAATTCCACCATGACGGCCACACGCGACGGCAATTATTATGTCTTGAACGGCGAAAAGACCTGGATTTCCAACGGCGGAATTGCCGACGTCTACACCTTGTTTGCCCGCACTGGCGAAGCGGCTGGGGCCAAAGGATTGTCCGCGTTTATCGTACCCGCCGACCTGCCCGGATTTGAAGTCGTTGAACGGCTGAACACTATCGCACCGCACCCCTTGGCAACTTTGCGGTTCAGCGATTGCCGCATCCCTGCATCGGCCTTGATCGACGCCTCGGGCGCCGGATTCCGCATCGCCATGTCGGTGCTGGACGTATTCAGATCCACCGTTGCCGCCGCCGCTTTGGGTTTTGCCCGCCGCGCTTTGGACGAAAGCGTCTCGCGTGTTACCACCCGCCACGTACAGGGCGCGCCATTGTCCGAATTGCAGCTGGTGCAGGGCCATATCGCGGATATGGCCGTGGATGTTGACGCCAGCGCGCTGCTGATTTACCGCGCCGCCTGGACAAAGGACAGCGGCGCCCCCCGCATTACCCGCGAAGCGGCGATGGCCAAGCTGTTTGCGACCGACCATGCACAGAAAGTTATTGATAGCGCTGTGCAATTGCACGGCGGTGATGGTGTGAAGTCCGGCGAAACAGTCGAAAAACTGTACCGTGAAATCAGAGCTTTACGCATATACGAAGGTGCGTCTGACGTTCAGAAAATCATCATTGCGCGCCAGACGCTGGGCGCATTGGGAAAGGTGTAACATGTTGGGATCAACGGCTCATACCGATACGTTTACGCGGGACAATCTGCCCGATGCTGCTGATTGGCCAGAATTCAAACTCGATGGTTTCGACTATCCGGACCAGCTGAATGTTGGGGTCGAGTTGACCGATGCAATGGTCGCCAAAGGCTTTGGCGACCACACCGCACTGATCGGCAATGGACGGATGCGCACCTATAAAGAGCTTAGCGACTGGACCAACCGGATCGCGCATGTGCTGGTTGAAAATCTGGGTGTGAAACCGGGCAATCGCGTGTTGATCCGATCCGCCAACAACCCGGCAATGGTGGCCTGCTGGTTGGCTGCAACCAAGGCAGGTGCAGTGGTCGTGAACACCATGCCAATGCTGCGCGCCGGAGAACTGTCCGGCATTGTCGACAAGGCAGAAATCTCGTTGGCGTTGTGTGACACAAGACTGATGGACGAACTAACAACCTGCGCCAAAACCAGCAAATTCCTAAAAAGCGTTGTTGGCTTTGACGGCACGTCGAACCATGATGCTGAACTGGACCGGTTGGCGTTGGAAAAATCGGTTCGTTTTGATGCCGTAAAAACCGGGCGGGACGATGTGGCGTTGCTTGGTTTCACCAGCGGCACCACTGGCTCGCCCAAGGCCACCATGCATTTTCACCGCGACCTGATGATCATTGCCGACGGCTATGCGCGCGAAGTTCTGGACGTGACGCCGGATGATATCTTTGTCGGTTCCCCTCCTCTTGCCTTTACTTTTGGCCTTGGCGGGCTGGCGGTATTTCCTTTGCGCTTCGGTGCAGCGGCGGCATTGCTGGAAACCGCGTCTCCTGCAAATATGATTGAAATTATTGAAAAATATCGCGCCACGGTCTGCTTTACTGCTCCTACTGCTTATCGCACAATGCTTTCCGCGATGGATGAAGGCGCCGATCTGTCGTCTTTGCGTGCTGCCGTGTCTGCGGGTGAAACCCTACCTGCGCCTGTTTATGAAGACTGGATGGCGAAAACCGGCAAACCGATGCTGGACGGTATCGGCGCGACGGAAATGTTGCATATTTTTGTCACCAATCGGTTCTCGGATCATCGCCCTGCGTGCACAGGCAAACCGGTCACCGGTTACGAGGCGCGCATTGTCGACGATACCGGTACCGAAGTACCGCGTGGCTCTGTTGGTCGCCTTGCGGTACGTGGCCCGACCGGATGCCGATATCTGGGGGGTGACAGTCAAACCAAATACGTGGTGAACGGCTGGAACATCACTGGCGACAGCTTCACTATGGATGAAGAAGGCTATCTGCATTTTGCCGCCCGCAACGATGATATGATCGTTTCATCCGGCTATAACATCGCCGGGCCCGAGGTCGAGGCGGCGTTGCTGTCCCACCCAGCAGTGGCCGAATGCGGCGTTGTTGCCGCCCCCAACATTGAGCGCGGCCATATTGTCCAAGCGCACGTGGTGCTGAACGATGGGCACACTGCTGACGCCCTCACGACAAAAACGCTGCAGGATCACGTTAAGTCGATGATTGCCCCCTATAAGTATCCGCGCAGTATCATTTTCATTGACGCCCTTCCCAAGACGCAAACCGGCAAAATTCAACGCTTTATGCTACGAAAAGAGGTACAGAACTGACAAATCTCCAGCGCACTCTTTTCAATTTCTCAGCTGTGCATATGGTGAACCGGTCAAACCCAACAGACTCTGGTCAACAGGGCACAATCAGAAACCTATAATAAACTCTTCAACAGGAGAAAAAAATGAAACTAAGATCTCTTATTCTGGCGGCTTCGGTTGCGGCGCTATCCGCAGCTACTGCCACCGCTGAGCCAACTAAAATTGGTATGATTACAACGCTTTCAGGCGGCGGTGCCGGACTTGGCATTGATGTGCGTGACGGCTTTTTGCTGGCCTTGAAAATGTCCGGAAACTCTGACGTCGAGATGGTCATCGAAGATGATCAGCGTAAACCCGACATCGCTGTGCAGCTGGCAGACCGCATGGTTCAGTCTGACAAGGTCGACATTCTGACCGGCATTATCTGGTCCAACCTGGCGATGGCTGTGGTGCCTTCTGTCACGGCGCAGGGTAAATTCTATCTGTCACCAAACGCAGGCCCATCGGTATTGGCTGGTAAAGGCTGTCACGCCAATTACTTCAACGTCAGCTGGCAGAACGATGCCATGTCCGAGGCAGCCGGCAACGCGATGAGCGAAGAAGGTATTGGCAAAGTGTTCCTGATGGCGCCGAACTATCCGGCAGGCAAGGACATGATGGCGGGTTTCAAACGGTTTTATAAAGGCGAGGTCGTTGACGAAGTTTACACAAAACTTGGTCAAACCGACTATGCCGCTGAAATCGCACAAATCCGGGCAAGCGATGCCGATCAGGTCTATTTCTTCCTGCCCGGTGGCATGGGCATTTCATTCATGAAACAGTATTCCGGTTCCGGCGTAGACACGCCTGTCATGGGTCCGGCGTTCAGCTTTGATCAGGGTATCCTGCAGGCCGTTGGCGCGGCTGCTTTGGGCGTCAAGAACACCAGCCAGTGGAACAAAGACATCGACAATGCGGCCAACGCTGAATTTGTTACGGCGTTTCAGGCTGAATATGACCGTTTGCCTTCGCTTTATGCCAGTCAGGGATTTGACACGGCAAACCTGATCCTGTCGGCAATGGGCAAGGCTGATGTCAAAGATGCCGATGCGTTCCGCGCAGCTCTTGAAGCGGCTGAGTTTGACTCGGTACGTGGTGATTTTGCCTTTGGACCAAACCATCACCCAATCCAGAACGTTTATATGCGTGAAGTCATCCAAGAGGGCGACGTGTTCACCAACAAGATTATTGGCGTCGCATTGACCGATCATACGGATGCCTATGCAGCTGATTGCAAAATGTAAGAAGCACAAACCAAGGTGTTGAAATCAAGTCGATTTCAATTCGCCCGGGTCACATAAAGTCCCGGGCGGCGCCCCAACTTCGCTCACAAGCCCAATATGCCGGAGTGGCATTGAATGTCCCTGATCTTATTAATCGAACAAATCCTGAATGGATTGCAATTCGGCGTGATGCTGTTTTTGACCGCTGCTGGCCTGACTCTGGTTTTTGGTGTCATGGGTCTTATCAACCTGGCCCATGGCTCTCTGTTCATGGTCGGCGCCTTTGCGGCCGCCACCGTGGCCGGCGCGACCGGGTCGTTTGTTCTGGCTTTGGCGGCCAGTCTTGCCGCCGCCGCTGCCGCAGGTGCGCTTGTTGAGATTCTCGTGATCAGGCGCCTTTACAGTCGCGATCATCTGGATCAGGTGCTTGCCACCTTCGCCCTTATCCTGATCTTTTCCGAAGGAACACGTTGGCTGTTCGGCTCGTTTCCTCTTTATCTGAATATCCCTGATTATCTGGCCGGGCCCGTCACCTTGCCCGGCGGTATTCAGTACCCTTTGTATCGTCTGACCCTGATCGCCATTGGCCTATTGGTGGCATTTGGCCTGTATCTGCTGATCTCGCGCACCCGACTGGGCATCCAAATTCGCGCCGGCGAGAGTGATCGTGAAATGATCGCCGCGCTTGGGGTCGATATTTCCAAGCTTTATACCATCGTGTTCGCCCTTGGCGCGGCCCTTGCCGGTTTTGCCGGAGCCCTTGTCGGGGCCATTCAGTCGGTTCAGGTCGGCATGGGAGAACCAGTGCTGATCCTGGCCTTTGTGGTCATTGTCATCGGTGGCATCGGGTCAATCAAAGGTGCTTTGATCGGCTCATTGTTAGTTGGGCTGACAGACACATTAGGCGGCGTGCTTTTGCCAGAGTTTTTCAAACTGTTCATGGATAACGCATCAGCCACATCTGTCGGATCATCCCTGTCCACAATGCTGATCTATATCCTGATGGCCATCGTGCTGGTGATGAAACCCACCGGTCTGTTTGGGGCAAAAGCATGAAACGCGAAACCATGATCAACGCGCTTCTCGCACTTGGCCTGCTGGCAGTTCCCCTTTGGGCGCTAATCGCGGATGAGCCGTTTTATATCACCCTCGCCACCCGCGTCGCCATTTTTGCGCTGGCCGGGGTCGGGCTGAACATTGCTATTGGTCTGGGTGGGTTGGTCAGTTTTGGGCATGCCGCGTTCTTTGGCCTTGGCGGCTATGCAATGGGCGTTTTGGCCAGCCATGCGCAAAGCTATACACCGATGATGGAATGGCCGTTCCTGATTGAAGGCAGCAATTCCATGCCCGTGATCTGGATCACAGCGGTGATAGCATCCGGATTGGCCGCGTTGGTAATTGGTGCCCTTAGCCTGCGCACAGCCGGAGTCTATTTCATCATGATTACGTTGGCCTTTGGTCAAATGCTGTATTATTTCACCATCAGCTGGCCCGCTTATGGCGGCGAAGATGGATTGTCGATCTATATCCGCAACGGCTTTCCCGGACTGAACACGCTGGACCCAATCCAGTTTTTTGCCATAACCTTTGTGATCCTTGGTCTCGCGCTTGTGTTTTCGACGTTGCTGGCCAAATCACCCTTTGGACTGGCGCTGAACGCCGCGCGTCAATCCAGCGAACGGGTCGAGACCATTGGCATCACACCGTATCGCCTGCGCCTGACGGCGTTTGTCATTTCCGGCATGATCACCGGGCTGGCAGGGGCATTGTTTGCGGATCTTAACCGGTTTGTCAGCCCAACCATGTTTAGCTGGCAGACCAGTGGTGAGATCATGGTGTTTATCATTCTGGGCGGCACCGCCCGTCTGTTTGGCCCGGTGGCGGGTGCTGCATTGTTTATCGCGTTGGAACAGGTACTCGGCGGATTGTCGGACTACTGGCATATCTATCTGGGGCTGCTGCTGCTTTGCGTGGTGCTGTTTGCAAGGGGTGGCATAATCGGCACGCTTGCAGGCGAGGAGGCGCGCCATGACTGATCCGGTTTTATCCGTGCGCGGCATCAGCAAAAGTTTCGGTGCCTTAAAGGCATCTGACGACGTTAACCTTGATCTGCAGCCAGGTGAAATTCATGCCCTGATTGGGCCAAACGGGGCTGGTAAATCAACGCTTATCAAACAAATCGCCGGCGGTTTGCGCCCCGATTCAGGGCAGGTTCATTTTTTGGGAAAAGATGTGACCTTGTTGAGCACGGTGGCGCGGGCGCGCATGGGGCTGGCCCGCACGTTTCAGATTTCATCGTTGGCGATGGAGGACACGGTACTGCAAAACGCCCTGCTTGGAGCGTTGGGTGCGCAGGGTAAACCATTTCGCTTTTTCCATCCGGTGCTGAAAGACAGCGCCTTACGCGACATCGCAGAAACAGCGCTGAGCCGGGTCAACCTGCTGGATCATGCCACCATGCGCACCTCAGAGCTTAGCCACGGTCAGCGGCGTCAGTTAGAGGTTGCTGTGGCCCTGACCTTGAACCCAAAAGCATTTATCATGGATGAACCGATGGCCGGGCTGGGCACCAGTGGCTCGCAAAATTTGACCACATTTCTGGATGAGCTGCGCCACGAGGCCCCGATATTGTTGGTCGAACATGACATGGACGCTGTCTTTGCACTCGCGGACCGGATCAGCGTGCTGGTTTACGGCAAGATCATTGCCACCGGCAGCGTCGACGAGATTCGCGCCCATCCAGAAGTGCGTCGCGCCTATTTGGGAGAGGACGCATGAGCCTGCTATCACTCACCAATGTTTCGGCATTCTACGGCGCATCGCAAGCGCTGTTCAAAGTCAACCTGCACATCGATCAGGGTGCCGTGGTGGCGCTGATGGGGCGCAATGGCATGGGCAAATCGACCACCATCAAGGTGTTATGCCGGATGCTGCCCCTTGCTGGTGGTGACATTCAGTTTGATGGCCACGATCTGCGTCGGGTGCCGTCCTACAAAGCCGCCCGTCTGGGATTGGGGCTGGTTCCCGAAGGGCGGCGCTGTTTTGCCAATCTAACCGTTGAGGAGAACCTTATTGCCGCATCTCGCCAGGGCCACTGGGATCTGAACCAAGTGGCTGAATTATTCCCCCGACTACGGGAACGCCACAACCAATCCGCAGCGTCTTTGTCAGGGGGCGAGCAGCAGATGCTGGCCATCGGACGCGCTCTGATGACCAATCCGCGCCTTCTTATACTGGATGAAGCGACCGAGGGGCTGGCCCCTATTGTGCGTCAGGAGATCTGGGCCGCTATTGCGAAACTGAAGCGCGAAACCGGGCTGTCGATTTTGGTGGTGGACAAGTCGCTTCGCGAACTGGCCACTGTCGCGGATGAGGCAGTGGTTCTGCAACGAGGCGAAACTGTCTGGCATGGCCCAATAAATGCGCTGACATCGGACATCACAAACCGATATATCGGGGTCTAGAACATGAGTTTTCCGGACCAGCAAAAGACAGCTCACAATCATCACGACATTGCAGAAAAACCTCTGGTTTTCCTGCGAAATCCTTTACCCAATAAGATCGGAGACCCGAAATGACACATAAAGTAATTCAACCCGATGGGTGGGCCGCCGCCAAGGGCTATGCCAACGGCATGCTGACCGAAGACGGCACATTGTATATCGGAGGTCAGGTCGGTTGGACAGCAGAGCAAAAATTCGATACGCATGATTTTGTCGGTCAGATGGAACAGGCGCTGCGAAATATCTTAGATGTGGTGCTGGCGGCCGGCGGGCAAGCCAGCGACATTACCCGCCTGACCTGGTATGTCATTGACAAAAAAGAATATATCTCTCGCCAACGCGAAATCGGAGAGGTCTATCGCCGAGTACTGGGACGGCACTTTCCGGCAATGTCATTGTTGATCATATCCGGGTTGATCGAAGACGGAGCCCTGCTTGAGATCGAAGCTACTGCGGTGATCTCAAAAGACTAAAACCCTAAGCCGGAACCGGTTGCTCGGCCATCAGCTCTTTCCAGCGATGGCAAGCTACATTGTGCTCGTTTCCTGTGTGCTCTAGCTTGGGTTCCTGATTGCGGCAAACCTCTATTGCAAACGGGCAGCGGGTCTGGAATTTGCACCCCGGCGGCGGGTTGGTCGGGGATGGAATTTCACCTTCCAGTCGTTGTGCTTTGCCGCGATCATCCGGGTCCAGTGACGGAATCGCAGACATCAGCGCCTTGGTATAGGGGTGACGCGGAGAGGCAAACAACTCGCGCGTCGGGGCGGTTTCCACCAACCGGCCAAGGTACATCACTGCCACATGATCGCAGATATGGGCAACGACGCTTAGATCGTGGCTGATGAACAAGAATGTCAGGCCCATATCCATTTGGATGGATTTCAGCAGGTTCAGGACATCCGCCTGAATGGACACGTCCAAGGCGGCAACACTTTCATCAGCAACAATGAATTGCGGGCGTGCTACCAAAGCTCGGGCGATAGATATGCGCTGTCGCTGACCACCGGAAAACGCGTGCGGAAAGCGGCGCAGGTGTTCCAGGTTCAACCGGCACTTGGCAGCAATTTCGCGTACGCGTTCATCGGTTTCTTCGCGGGTTTTGGTCAGCCCCATGACCTGAAGCGGTTCAGCAATAATGTCACGCACTGTCATGCGCGGACTAAGCGCGGCATAAGGATCCTGAAAGATCAGCTGCGCGCGTTTACGATAGTCTTTCAACTCGGCAGAGTTGATGTTGCCAAGGTCGTATTCGACCTCGTCATCGGAGTAGATCACATTACCATTGGTAATTGGTGCGGCGTTCAACAAAGCTCGTCCAAAGGTGGTTTTTCCAGAACCAGACTCACCAACCAGCCCAAAGAAGCTGCCTTTGGCGATGTCGACGCTGACTTTTTCAACGGCGCGTACCACAGGTTTTGGGCCGAACAAACTGCCGCTCAGAGGGTAATGAACCGACAACTCGCGGGCGGATATTAGGGTTTTGTCAGTCATGATCCGGTCAACTCCGCCAGTGGTAGGTGGCAAGCAACGCGGTGGCCATCTCCAAGTTCTACAAATTTCGGAACATCCACAGTGCAGCGTCCTTCAATGGCGACACCACAACGCGTACTGAACACGCAGCCGGGCGGCCGTTCCAATGGCGACGGGATATCACCAGGGATCGGAACCAATGGTGAATCCAGATCATCCAATCGTGGCAGGGCTGCCAGCAAACCCTTGGTATAAGGGTGTGCCGGGCGTCGGATCACATCGCGCACAGTGCCCTGCTCTACGATACGACCCAGATACATCACTGCAACTTTATCAGCGGTCTGCGCCACAACTCCAAGATCGTGGGTAATGAAAATGATGCCCATGCCGAATTCTTCAACAAGGTCTTTCATCAGATCAATCACCTGCGCCTGAATGGTCACATCCAGTGCCGTTGTCGGTTCGTCCGCGATTAATAATTTCGGCTTTGTTGACAACGCCATGGCGATCATCGCCCGTTGGCGCATCCCGCCCGAAAGCTCAAACGCGTATTGATTGAAACGGGTCGCAGCATCCGAGATACCCACCCGTTCCAGCATCTCAATCGACAACTGCTTGGACTGTTTTTTGTTCATGTCCGTATGGATCATCAACTGCTCGACCATCTGGTCGCCAATGGAAATCGCCGGAGCGAAGCTGGCCATTGGTTCCTGAAAGATCATCGAGATCGCACCACCACGCACCACCTGCATTTCAGCAGAGGTATTCAGCGACATAATTTCGATTTCCCCACTTTCCAGATGCAGTTTGACGCCGGTTTCATCACTATAGACTGCATTGCGTGCGTTCAGTTTCATAAGCGACTTGGCCGTCACTGATTTGCCCGATCCGCTTTCGCCGACAAGCCCCATGACTTCGCCCGCCTCAAGGTCAAACGACACGTTGTCCACGGCGGTGATCCGGCCCTCGTCTGTGTCAAATTGCAGAGTCAGGTTTTCTACGTCCAGTAACTTGTTCATCTATTTGGACTCCCCATAGGGGTCAGCAGCATCCCTTAGCCCGTCCCCCACGAACACGAAGGCCATCACCAGCGTGATGAAAAAGATCACCGGAATGAAATACCATTGGTAATTCAAAAGCACGTCGGCTTTGGTCACATTCTGCAACATAACCCCAAGCGAATTCACCGGGTCTTTCAAACCCAGACCAATAAACGAAAGCGCAGTTTCCGACAGCACCATATAAGGAAATGAGATTACCAGATCGACGATGATATAGCTGGTAAAGCTGGGCAGCAGATGTTTGCGGATAATGTGTTTTGCCGGTGCCCCGCAAAGCTGTGCAGCCAGAACATATTCCTGATTACGCTCGGTCAGCAAATGGGTTCGGATGCGGCGCGCAAGGGTTGGCCAGCCGATAAGGCCCAACACCATCGAGATGAAAAAGAACCGCGCCTCAGCGCTCCAAGTGTCGGGGACAAATGCTGCAAGCGCCATAAACAGCGGGATACTGGGAATCGTTCGAACCGTGTCGGTGATCATTTGCAGAACAGAGTCGATCCAACCGCCGTAATAGCCAGCTACACCGCCAATCGCCAAAGCCATGACAAAGGCGATGAATACGCCGATTGTGCCAACCGCCATCGACGTGTTGACTGCAGTCAGTGTGCGCGAATAGATGTCTTTGCCGGTCGAGTCGGTACCAAAGATGTGGATCATACCCTTGTCGACGCCAAACAGGTGCGTGTCAAAGGTGAAGCCGGGAATGGTGAAATCCAACTTTGTACCCGGTAAGTTAATGTTGAAATTAAAGTAAGTGTATTCTGATCCTTTCACGAAGAACTCGAGATAGCGGCGATCTTCTAAACCAGTCTTAACCTCGGTCACCCAGCGGAAATTTGTTTGGATCGACCGGGTTCGTTCAGTGGTGTAGATAAACGGGCGCCATGAACAGCCATTGTCGTCGCAAAAACTTGGGATTTCCGGCGGGCCGTTCAGATAGTCTTTGTCGCGTCCGGCAATTGTCGGGTCATATGGCGTCAGGAACGGCGCAAATATGCCCGACAGGATCAGAATGATAAGCACCCAAGCCCCGACCATCGCTGCCTTTTGTTTCTTAAACCGGGTCCAGATAAGCTGACCTTGTGAGGCGGTGAAATACGCCTCTTTCAGCTTTTGCTCGTCCAGTGCTGCCTGATTTGTGGTATCCGTCATATCAATCACCCTACAATGCTGCGACGAATGCGCGGATCAGTTATGGCCAGAATGACGTCGGTGATAAAGTTTATCCCGACGATACTGGCGGTCAGCATGAAAATAATCGCCCCGGCAAGCTGTTGGTCGTTTGACCGCGCCAGCGCCTCAATCAGCAACGATCCGGCCTCGGTCAGGGTCAGAATCAGCGCCACGATGGGCAATTCGTTGAAAATACGATTCAAATCAAATCCAAGCGAGTTGATGATCGGACTTAGCGCATGGCGCGCCGGATAGCGCATCAATAGCCGCCTTCCAGACACGCCCCGTGCCTCGGCTGCTGTGACATATAGTTTGCCAACCTCATCCGACATCAGGGCGCGCACGGTTTGAATGGCAAAGGCCGTGGCGGACCAGCCAAGAATAAAGACCGGCAACCAGGCATGGCCAAGAAAATCTTTGAAGCGGGGCCAAGACCAGGCGGCATCACGGAATTCTTTGGAAAACAATCCGGTTAGACTGTCCCCCCACATCACCGTTGAAAACAGCATGATCATCAGCGCCAGCAGGAAATTCGGCAGCGCCAGACCTAGATAGCTGACAAACCGAAGCGAGTTATTCAGGAATGGGTTCCGCGAAGTAGCAGCGATAATTCCAACCGGAATGGCAATGGCATACGCCAAAAACAGTGCTGACAGACACAGAACAAGGCTTAGCCAGAATTTCTGGCCCAACAACTGGCTGATGTTCAGGCGCAGGATACAACTGTCACCAAATTTGCCCTGAAAGGCGTGGATAATCCACGAACCCCAACGTTGAAGATAAGGTTTGTCCAAACCAAGTCGTACACGTTCGATTTGAATATCGGCTGGTGTAATCACCGAGCCCTGAGAGTTCTTGAAGGCAACGTACCGCTCGGCGCAATCGCCGGGGACCATTTCCATTAAAGAAAAGACTATGAAGGACACTAGGACCAAAGTCAGAACAGCAAGTGATGCTCGTATCGCGACGAACCTTGAGAACTGAAGCATGTAATTGCGCCCCCGCAGTATTGGCTGGGTCGTTTTGACCCTTATTACCTATTGAATCGCGGGCAACAAAAGCCGCCCGCGATCAGTATCAGATGGCTCTGATTATTCTTCCAGATACCACTGCGTTGGCCGGTAAGGATATGCCCGGTAATACGCATAGGACCATGTTTTGAACTCTTCAAAGTTCTTGAGGTTGTTGCTGTGATAGATCGGTGCAACAGCCTTGACCGAACCAACGAACATCAGGTTATCGACAACCAGATCAACCAGTTCTTTACCAAGCTTGTTGGATTCATCCGACCCGGCGGTCGCCGACTGGAATTCGTCGATCTTGCCCATCATGTCATAAACCCATTGTGGAGGTTTGACACCGGATGCACCGTCCGTGTCGACATACTGTCCCCACAACATACCAGATGTGTGGTTAAAGTAGTTGTCAAACGGAGGCTGGAACAGTTCTGAAATACCAAGGATAACCGCCAAAGGCTGGCTCTTGGCGTAGAACGTCACATCAAGCTGGTTAGACGACGCTGCCGAACGATATTCATCGGTCGTGATCTCTTTCACAGTGTTGTCGATACCAATGTTACGCCAGTTCTGACCGACAAGTTCGACCAGTTTGACCGACCCGCCCTGGGCTGCAACCTGCATGTCCAGCACCAGCTTTTCGCCATTTGGCAATTCGCGCATGCCGTCACCATCCGTGTCCACAACACCGATTTCGTCCAGCAACGCTTTGGCCATCTCTGGATCGTACTGGGCATATGACTGCTCAGTCTCTTCACTGACAAAGCTGGGTGTTGGCGAGAACGCGATATACTGCTGAGGCGTACCAAGTCCAAAGAACACAACTTCGTTGATCTCGTCGCGGTTCATGGCAACCGACATCGCCTGACGGAAACGCAGATCCCCAAACACTTCACGCTTTGCTGGATTTTCCGATGTCACGTTGAACGAGAACGTATCCAGCGCGATCTGAGGCTTCAGATCAACGATAAAGTTACCCTTTTCCTGATTTTCCAGCAGCAGAGGTGCATAGTCCAGACTCAGCGACTGAGACTTATAGTCAACTTCCGAGTTGACCAGTTTCAGCAGACGAACTTCGCTATCACCGACGAACAATTCATCCTGTTCATTGATGTACGGCAACTGGTTACCAGCGGTATCAACCTGAAAGAAATACGGATTGGCGACCAGATGGCGACCTTCGGTGGTTTCAGCGGTGATGATGTGGCTTTCCAGCGTCGGAACTGTATCTGCGGGCAGACCAGCGACCAGATCAGGATGCGCCAACATAGGTGTTGGTGTGTCCATCCAGTCCGAGTTGCCATAATAGCCTTTGATCGCGGCATAACCGTTTTCAAAACCCATTGACTGCGCGTGTGCATCTGCATCGGCATTGATGTCCGGGTGGAACTGTCCCAGGAAATGCTTGGGCTGGAAGCCCTGAGCATAGTGGTTGGCAAAATGCGACAACAGACCCGGCTTAGGCGATGGCAGGTTGAACTGAACTGTTGTTGGATTAACCACAACAACATCCATCACTTCGCCGCCTACAAGAACATAATCCTTGGGCTTTTCACGCACATTGGTGTCAGTCGCCAGATTGTCATACCAGAACTTGACGTCTTCTGCAGTGAACGGCGCGCCGTCGGACCATTTGTGGCCTTCACGCAAATGGAAGGTCAGCTGAGTGAAGTCGTCGTTCCATTCCCAGCTTTTGGCAATATTCGGTACAATCGTTGTCAGATCGTCCGAATAGCGCACCAGATTGACGTGACGTGTTGACATAAAGTCTGATGTGCCAGCTTCGGTTGCGTTCGACAAAGCATCCAGCGTGCCGCCGTAAATACCAATGGAATTATACGGTGCAACAACCAGTGGCTCAGACGGCAGACGGTCAGCCAGCGCTGGCAGATCGCCATTGCCGCGAATTCGCGCGTTCAGATCGCCAATGGCAGGGTTCGCAGCAAATTCAACCGTGCAATCGCCTAGCGACTGAAACTCAGCCAGTTCATATTGCTGTGGGAATGCACCAGCCGCGACCCCCATCGAGTCTTCAACGGTCACGCCCGGGCAAACACCTGCAGATGCGGCTCCACCCATCGCAAACACCGCGACTCCTGATAACAGGATTTTTTTCATTAGTTTTCCTCTCCTTTGGTAAAAACATGAACGATCAGTACCCAGCGGTTGTAACCGTCTGGTGGCTCTGACTAACTTCGTTCAATAAAAAAAATTCTCCCCATCCAAGGACTATTGCCGCGCAACTTGATTCTGTCAAACGCCAGATTTCGGCTTTGGGTCAAAGCCTTGTACAAATACGGATGGCACCGGGCAGCACAGTCTAATTGAACCCGTAAACTTTAGCCCACCAGAACAACGCGCACTCAAACCAGTAGTGCGATATAGCTTCTGAAGTCAGCGCCAGTCTACCGCTTGGTCATGGTGCTATACGTCAACCAGTGTGAAGTTTTTGTTATGGCAGTTAAACTCGGCAAAGGCCCCGGTCAAATTCGTTTTAATATCAGCACTGTGCGAACGAACGACGGCTGGTCAAGTGGCATGCAGCCCTTCCATCTGAAGGTCAAAGCCATCCTGAATATGGTTTGTAAATACCTCGAGCGCAGCCGTTCTGTCGCCACTTTCGACTACATCCACCAGTGCCATATGGCTGCCGAGCGATTTTGATAAATCTGCATTTTCAATGGCTGCAAACAACTGAAACGCCATTGCCTTGCCCCAGACAATATCAAACATCTCAAGCAGGAACCGGTTATGCGCCCGCTCCATAAAGGCTCGGTGAATGTTGCGGTTGGCTTCAAAATAGGCTCGCGCCGTGTGATCGCTGACTTTTTCCTGCTCTGCCACGACAACGCGCAAATAGGCGAAATCCTCTGGCGTGCCAGCCGCTGCAACAATGCGCGCCGCCTGACCTTCGATCGCTGCGCGACACTGATACAGTTCTTTCACTTCGCGATCGTCCATCCGATAAAGCCGGTAACTGCCGCGGTTCGAGACCTCAAGAACGCCTTCCTGTTCCAGCCGCATAAGGGCTTCGCGCACCGGAGTGCGACTGATCTGCATCTCAACAGCAAGCTTTTCCTGAACAAGCCGATCCTCTGGCCCGATGTCACGCCGCATGATGGCGTTGATCAGTTCTTCGTAAACTTCATCTGCCAACCGCCTGCGCGCGGGCTGAATGCTTTTAAAAGCCAATTTTCGCCTCTTTTCCTGTCGGGGCTTACTGCGTCTCTGTATACAGTATACACAAACGCGATCACAAGGGGTAAAGCTTTTTGCGACCTCTTCCGATCTGAGTTGAGCGGACGGGAAAATCGTAAATGGCGCGGTCAAGTTCGGCGTTCGATACGCTTTGCCACTAATTCGAACCGCAAATCAATTGCAAAACGCAGCAAGAACGCTATTGCCCTCAGGCGAATACTGTATACTGTATACAGTCAATACAGAATCCTAGAAAAGTGGGGAGACATGCAATGTGTGGAATAGCTGGCCGCATCTTATCCGCGCCCGGGAAAGTTGGCCGAGATCTTGTTGATTTGATGCAGGCGCAGTCACATCGCGGGGCCGACAGTACCGGATTTGCAATTTACAAAATCCCACGAGACAGCGGCTATACACTACGTGGTATGGGCTTTGACAAAGCTTCGCTGGATACGGACATGGACGATTTCACCAACGTGTTGCGAGATCACGGTTCAGATTTTCTGTCCGACCCGACGGTCATCACCAATGATGAGAAACATTATTGTTTTCGGCTCGAAATTTCCGACCCCGGCAATTTAAAGGCCTGGGTTGCCGACGCGGACACGCTGTCGGATCGAATCGAAATCCAATCCTGTGGCCGCTCGCTTGAGATCATCAAAGACACGGGCAGCGCCACGGATGTCGCAGACAAACACGGGGTGCGCGATATGATCGGCACCCACGGGTTGGGCCATGCGCGCCTGGCCACCGAAAGCTCGGTCTTGCCGAATGCCAGCCATCCATTCTGGGCCCGCCCCTTTTCGGATGTGGCCATCGTACATAACGGCCAGATCACCGACTATTTCACCAAACGCGATCAGCTTGAACGCCAGGGCTATCGGTTCCTCACTCAGAACGACAGCGAACTGATCGCTGTTTGGGTTTCGGACCAGATGAAGGCCGGATTGACGATGGAACAAGCATTGAAAAAGTCGATCACATCGATTGATGGCGTGTTCACTTTTATGATTTCCAATCCCGGCGGCATCGGCTTTGCCAAAGATCGGTTTGCGATGAAGCCGCTGGTTGTGATTGATCAAAACGGATCGTTGGCCGCCGCCACCGAAGAGCAGGCTGTGCGGCGCGTCTTTGCTGACGAATGCGACGTTATCAATTACGACGGACCAAGCCTGACCGGCATCTGGGGCGTCGGAAACCGGAAATTGGCAGCATGAGCGAGACAATCATCCAAGTCGGCGAGCGCCACATTCGCGAGATTAACCGGGACATTCAGGCTGCCTGCCTGAAAGGCGACGACATTCGCGTGGTAGATACTCTTTCGCGCCACAACCTTGGCGTTGGGCTGCCCGACGGGGCCAACCTGTATTTTGAAGGCAGCGTTGGATATTACTGCGGCGGGCTGAATACCGGGGCCACAATTACCATCGAACGCAACGCCGGCTGGGCGCTTGGCGAAGGCATGGCCAAAGGCATGATCACTGTCGGCGGCTATGCGGGCATGTCCTGCGGCGCGGCCATGATGGGTGGAACTATCCATGTCAAAGGCGACGCTGGCCCGCGCTGCGGGGTCGCCATGAAGGGCGGCAATATCATTGTCGAGGGCAAGATCGGCTATCAATCCGGGTTTATGGCGCATTCGGGCAAGATCATTGCCCTGGGCGGTGCCGGCGAAAGCTGTGCTGACGCTTTGTGGGAAGGCGAAGTCTGGGTCGCCGGAGATGTCGACAGCTTTGGTGTGGATGTCAAAATCATTGAACCCACCGCCGAAGACGTTGCCGAAGTCGACGCAATCCTCGCGCCTTTGGGCCTGAAAGACACATCACGCAACTGGCGGAAACTGATTTCCGGCCAGCGCCTTTGGTATTTTGAAAGCAGGGACGCAAGCTCATGGCTCATGATCTGACGAAACCTTATGACTATCCGTTTGAAGTTCCAAGCGAAGAGGAAATCAAATTCGGCGAAGGCGCAATCGAAGGCCGCCCACCGGGCGTGCCGTCGTCCTATGACGAAGGCGGATCAACCCGCTGGACCCCCGATGCTATTGCCGAAGTGCATGCTTTGGCACAATTGGGCCGTTATCAGGTGCGCGGTTACAATACCTTCAACAAACAGATGCCGACATTTGATGACCTGACTTTTGTACCCGCCACGATGACGCGGTTGCCACTGGAAGGGTATCGCGAAAACTGTGACACGACGACGGTGTTGGGCGGCGGGCGTGGATTGGTCGAAAAGCCGATGGAATTGAAAATTCCGATCTATATCGCATCGATGTCCTTTGGTGCCTTGTCGGCCAATGCCAAGGCATCGCTTGGCTATGGCGCCTCAAAAGTTGGTACCATGACCTGCACCGGCGAAGGCGGAATGCTGGAAGAAGAGCGCGAGGCGTCGCAGCGCCTGCTCTATCAGATGTCGCCAGCCCGTTATGGCATTGATCTGGACCATTTGCGCAGGGCTGACGCCTTGGAAATTGTCGTCGGTCAGGGCGCGAAACCTGGAACTGGCGGATTGCTGTTGGGCATGAAGGTAAGTGAGCGGATTTCCGAAATGCGGACTTTGCCGGTGGGCGTCGATCAGCGCTCGACCATCCGGCACCCCGATTTTCTTGGCGCTGACGATCTGGCCGTCAAGATCGAAGAATTGCGCATTGCCACCAATTACCAAGTACCGATTTTCATCAAAATGGGCGCAACCCGGCCGCGCTACGATGTGGCCATCGCCGCCAAGGCGGGTGCGGATGTGGTGGTGCTCGACGGGGCCGAAGGTGGCACAGGTGCCTCGCCCGAAATGTTACTGAACCACACTGGCATTCCCACCATGAGCGCCATTCGCGCCGCGCGTGAGGCGTTGGACGAATGCGGCATGTCCGGCAAAGTGTCTCTTGTGGCTGCCGGTGGTATCCGGTCCGGTGTCGATGCGGCGAAGTGCCTGGCGTTGGGCGCTGATGCAGTGATGGTTGGCAACGGCGCGATGATCGCGGCGGGCTGTAATTCACCGCGCTATCTAGAGGATTATCAGGCTTTGGGCACCTCGCCCGGTGCCTGCCACCATTGCCATACGGGGCGGTGCCCAGTGGGAATTGCGACGCAGGATCCGGAATTGGAAAAGCGTATGAACCCCAAGGCCGGTGCTGAACGGGTGGCGCGTTATCTGACCGCAATGACGATGGAAATCACTGCCTTGGCCAAGGCCTGCGGCAAGTCCTCGGTTCATAACCTCGAAGTCGAAGACCTGCGCGCTTTGTCGTTTCAGGCCTCTGCCTTTACCGGTGTCAAAATGGCCGGGATCGACCGTGCCTACGACTGGTGAACATCGCCATAGTCGACCTGTCGACCAAGCCCAGCCCCTTGCTGGACTCGGTCCCTGCGTTTGGCGTGATGATCAAGCGATGGTTGTCACAGACGATGGATGCTGACGGGCTGACGGTGTTTGATGTAGCCGATGCTGGCGAACCGGTTCCGGCAGCGACGGATTACGATGGGTTTGTAATTGGAGGGTCGGAAAAGGGTGTTTACGACGACGCCATTTGGATGGAGCCCGTCCGCCAACTTTTGCGCGCTGCGCGAGCATTGGGCAAGCCGGTGTTTGGCATCTGTTTTGGCCACCAGATCATGGCCGAAGTTTATGGCGGCAAAGCCGAAAAAGTCGACCTGGGCGATATCGTCGGCCCACGTGAATACACGATTAATGGACGCGCGCAGAATGCCTATGCCTGGCATCATGATCAGGTGACGATTTTGCCGCCTCAGTCAAAAGTGATAGGCAGTGCATCCTATTGCCCGTTCGCAGTTTTGGACTATGAATTTCCGGCAATGTCCGTGCAATTTCACCCGGAATACTCGGGCGAGTTTCTAGGGACTATCCTTGAGCTTGGCCGGGGTGTGTTTCTGGATGATATGACGACAGACACAACGTTGAACAGCATCAGATCAACCAAAGTGGACAGCATGGTTATGGCCTCGGAGGCTGCAGCTTTTTTCGCAAAATACTGAGGTATCGTAGGGTGCGCATTTTGCGCACCTTGGTTTCGCAGGAAGGTGCGCAAAATGCGCACCCTACGTCTCACCGCCCGCTCGGACTCTCCTTCGGGCTCAGCTTGCGCCGACCTGCAATCTTGAACCGGTCCGCAGTGCCGTAATCCCGCATGGCAACCCCAGCTACAAAATCGCCAAACACTGGCGCGTGTTTGAACAAATGGCCGGAACAACCGCCCACCAGCAACACATTCTCATGCTCGGGGTGATAATCGACAATGAAATGGGTGTCCGGCGTCAGGATCACCTGGTTGAACTTGCTGTCCACCACGCGTTCACCCACCAGCCCCGGCAAACGGTGTTTGATATAGCTGCGGGTGCGGTTCATCGACTGCCGCTCAATCAGACGTTCGTCGTTGTCCAGGTCAATCGGTGTATTCGGAATGACCACAGCCGCCTTGACCCCGGATCCTTCCGAGGACGGAATGCCAAACGATCCCTGCCCGTGGTCAATCCAGCAGGGCATGTTCGCCATATCAAACGCATCGGAGCCGTCCGGCGTTGACGTATAAAGCACGTTGATCCCAAGAACGTTGGAAATTGGCTTGATCGTACGTGGGAACAGATCGGCCATCCAGGCACCGGGCGCAACAATTATCACATCCGCCTCGACCGGTTTGCCATCCAGCCTCGGGCGCTCGGAAGCGTCAGTGGTCATCCGACCCCGCTCTACCACGCCACCCGCCGCTTTGAACAAGCTGATCGTGGTGATCACACAGCGATGCGCCATCAGCAGCCCGGCTTGCGGCTCAAACAAGGCATAAGCGATGTCAGGCACCCGAAACTGGGGAAACCGCGACTGAATATCCGCCCGAGAATACCGGTAATACGGCACACCCACCTTATCAAAGGTGTCTGTTGTGCCATCTTCCCAATCGCAATGCCCTTCGGTCGCCAATATCAATGCCCCGCATTCATACATCAGGTTCTGACCGCTTTCGGCCTGCAACTCCAACCACCGCTGGCGGCTGTCCCGCGCCCAACGTGTGTAAAACTCATCCCGGCCAGAAATCGCCCGAATCACACGGTTGTAATCGGTCGATGCAGCACGCGAATGACCCGGCTCCCACCGATCAATCAACGTCACCTGTTCACCACGTCTTTGCAGGTGCAAAGCCGTCATCGCACCGGCAATCCCTCCACCTACAACAACTATATGAGCATTTGGCATGTAGAATTAATTCCTTGTCAGCTGTCGTATTTATGAATACTGTATACAGAATACAGTGCCGCGACAAGAGCACCATCCAGGGAGACTTACCAGTGACCGAGACCGATTTTTCTTTGCCTGAAGGCACCCATACCGTTGTTCTGGGCTTGGGCGATCTAAATGGAATCATGCGCGGAAAACGCATTCCGGCGAGCCACTGGGAAAACATCTGCAAGTCAGGCAACGCTTATTCGATTGCACTGTTCGCCATCGATATGACCTGCGATGTCTGGGACACGCCGTATGTCAATTTTGACAATGGTTATCCTGACTTCCACATGTTCCCGGACAGCAAACCGGCCGCCCTGCCGTGGGAGCCGGGCGTTGCAATGGCTTTTGCGCGCGCCCAAGGGATGGATCACAAACCAGTACCGATTGATCCGCGCCTGATTCTGGAAAAGCAGGTGAAACGCGCCGCTGATATGGGCATCGAAATTCAGGTCGGCGCGGAGTTGGAATTCTATCTGCTGGATCCAGAAACCAATATGCCCAAAGACAAAGGCATCGGCGTTTACGGTCTGGATCGGGCCGCGCAGCTTGAACATGTGCTGGGGCCGATCCGTCAGTTGATCAACGATTACGGCATCCCAATTGAGCAATCGAACCCGGAATACGCGGCTGGTCAGGTCGAGGTGAACATCCGCTATTGCGAGGCTTTGCTGGCGGCAGATCGGGTTGTCATGTTCCGCTCGCTCGTCAAACAACTGGCTGGCGCGCACGGATACAAAGCGACCTTCATGGCCAAGCCGTTCTTTGAAGAATCCGGCAATGGCTTTCACGCGCATTATTCGCTGTGGAAAGATGGTAAGAATATCTTTGCCGACAATGGCAACCTTAGCCAGACCGGCCGTCACTTTGTTGGTGGCCTGCAAAAACGCATGGCTGAAGCGGCTATTTGTGGCAGCGCTACGGTCAATGGCTATCGTCGGCGCGCGCCTTACACATTCTGCCCGATCAACACTGCTTGGGGTCTGGACAACCGAACAGTAGGCTTACGCGTTATCGAAGGTTCAGACACTGCCACGCGCGTCGAAAAGCGCGATGCAGGTGCGGACTGCAACCCGTATTTCTTGCTGGCCTCCGATATTGCAGCTGGGCTGGACGGCATCGAACAACAGATCGAACCGTCAGAAATCACCACTGGGAACGCGTATGAAGATGCCGATGCCGCACCGATCCCAACTGATCTGCCGACTGCTATCGCATTGGCGCGCGGGTCGGACTGGCTAAAGGGGCTAATGGGCGACGATATGTATGAAATCATGTGTCAGCAGTCTGAACGCGAGCTGGAGTTCTTTATGAATCAGGTCACGCCAATGGAAACCGACCGCTATCTGGACGCGTTCTGATGCGGGTTGCTCAGGTCATTGGCACGGCGATCGCGACGGTAAAAGACGCGCGACTTACGGGTGGCACCTTGTTGGTCGTGAATATCGTTGACGGCAAAGGTAAGGTTCTGGAGCCGGCACATGTGGCTGTTGACACCTGTGGTGCCGGAGTTGGCGACACCGTGCTGATTGCACAAGGCTCAGCCGCACGCCTGCCCGCGGCGTTGGCCACAGCCCCTGTTGATGCTGCTGTTGTAGCTATCATTGATCAAATCACTCTTTCGTAAATCTCACTCTTTCGTAAATCATAGTAAGGAACCAAGAAAATGGCGAAACCAGCACCGGGTCAGATGGCCCTTGGAATGATCGAAACCCGCGGCCTTGTCGCATCAATCGAAGCCGCTGACGCGATGGTCAAAGCCGCCGCAGTCACGATTGTTGGCCACACAAAAGCCGGTGGTGGTCTGGTCACCACCCTTGTGCGCGGCGAAGTCGGCGCAGTCAAAGCCGCCACAGACGCAGGCGCGACATCAGCCAATAAAGTTGGTGATGTTGTATCTGTTCACGTCATCGCCCGTCCCCATGATGAGCTTGAAGCGATCATTTCCGGCCTTGGTGCAGGCAGCGCATCCTAAAGCGGTGAAAGGGTCTTGCCATGTCTGGCGGATTTGAATCCTTTGCCGAGGCGGCATCAAAACCCGCTGCGACGGCAAAACCTCCTGCGCCATTGTCGCTGAACCGCGTTGCGGTTTTAGGTGGCGGCGAAGACGCGCGCCTGATTGCGGCACTGTGTCTGGCGGCAGAAACCGAGGTCACGTTGTTTTCGGCCTACGGTGCTGAACTCGACATGTTGCGCACCTCGTCCGGCATCAGCCTGCGCGGCGCCGGGCCGGTTGGGTCTTATCAGGTGGATCGCAACGATGCGCCATCAGTGCAAACCACCGCTGAGCTTGACCGAGCAGTGGCCGGGGCGGATGCGATATTTTTGACCGGACCAGTTCATAAACAACGCACCTATGCCATGGTTTTGGCGGATCATCTGTCAGACGGTCAAATTCTGGTGCTGGCCCCGGCGCGGTCGTTGGGCGCGCTTGAAACCGCCTGGTATCTGCGCATCGGTGGCTGCACGGCGGATGTGACAATTGTCGAGGCTCAGGGCCTGCCTTACTGGGTTACCGCCACCGGGTCGCAATTGCATTTGTCCGAAGCAGCACCTGTAGCCGCTGCAACTTTGCCTGCTGGCCGCTTGGAGGCCTTGAACGCCGTTTCCAAATTACTTACCAACCTCACGCCTTGCGACAGCGTGCTGGCCTCAGGGTTTGCCGATGGCTCAGCCCTTGTGGAAATCCCCAGCCTTTTGCTTAGCGGACCTGCTCTGTCACCCGGCGCGTTAAGCATTCCGATGGGCGGCCAGCCTCTTGCAGAGAATCAGACATTCGCCAGCTTGATTGGCGCGGAACATAGAGCTGTAATCGCCCGCCTTACCGGCGAACGTCACGCCGTTGCCAAATGTTTCGGTCTACGCAATCTGCCAGGCGCAGAAACGTGGATCGGCAACGTTGCCGGCGCTGCAAAGGGTGACGCAGGTCGCCCTATCCCGGATCAGACAGCGGCCAAAGCCATGTTGCGTGACGGGGTCATCGGGTCATTGGTACCGCTGGTGTCGGCGGCACAAATCGCTGGTGTTGACGTGCCGGTCACGCAATCGATGATCACGCTCGCATCTACTGTTCTGGGCGCAGATGTTGCCGCGGCCGGGCGGCGATTGGACACCATCGGCATCACCGAAAACGACATAGACAGCGCCCGCCGGGCGATGGACGCAATCGCGACAGGGGCACGGTAATGGACGAAGATCTGAAATCCATAGCCGCCGCGCGCGGCTCAGCTGACTCCGCATTCGAGGCGTATCAGGCGTTTCTGGGCACCGACCCCGCGCAAGTGGACGCAATCGTAGACGCAATGGCCCGTGCGATAGAACCCGAAGCCAAACGGCTGGGTGAACTGGCCGTGGAAGAAACCGGATATGGCAATGTGCCGGACAAACGAGTTAAAAACCTGTTCAACGCGCTGTCAGTCGCCGATTATCTGCGCGACGTCACCACTTTGGGCATGCTGTGGCGTGACGACACCACCAAAGTCGCCGCCTTTGGGGAACCTATGGGGGTTGTGGCAGCTCTTATCCCGGTGACAAACCCCACCTCAACCGTCATTTTCAAGGTGCTATCAGCGGTAAAGGCGGGCAACGCTATTGTGTGTGCACCCCACCCGCGTGGGGTCAAATGCGGCATGGAAACCGTGCGGATCATGGCGCGCGTCGCTGAACAGATGGGGGCGCCAAAGGGGCTGATCCAGTGTCTGGATCAGGTGACGATCCAAGGCACCGCAGAACTTATGCGCCATCGGCGTACCTCGGTTGTGATGGCAACCGGTGGTCCGGCCATGGTCAAAGCCGCCTATTCGTCGGGCAAGCCAACCTTGGCTGTGGGTGCGGGAAACGTACCTTGCTATGTGCACAAATCCAGAGCCCATGACATTGGTGAAGTTGCCGAGCAAATCATCACCTCGAAATGTTTCGACTATGGCACCGCCTGCGTGTCCGAGCAGGCCGTCATCGCCGACCGCGAAATTGCCCGCGAATTGCGGCAGGAATTGAAGATGCGCGGGGCCTATTTCTGCACGCCTGCCGAATCCGACCGTCTGGCAAAAGTTATCTTTGCCGGCAAACAGGCGATGAATCCAGAGCGCGTTGGCCAATCTCCTCAAGCGCTGGCCGACGCTGCGGAATTTTCAATTCCGCCACGCACGCGTATTCTGGTATCTGATGAAACCGAAATAGGCTGGCACCGTCCGCTTTCGGCAGAAAAGCTGAACCCTATTCTGGCGTTTTACGAAGCACGCGACAGCGATCACGGCATTGATCTGTCACACCGGATCGCCAAATTCGAAGGCTGGGGACACAGTTCGGTCGTGCACTCGGATGACCCAGAGATCGTGGCAAAATTCGCCAGTATCCCAACTGGCCGCGTTCTGGTGAACACGCCCGGCATCTTAGGCGGCATGGGCTATTCTACCGATCTGGAACCCTCATTCATGCTAGGCACTGGCACATGGTCGGGGTCGATCACATCAGACAACGTGACCGCCCTGCACCTTATCAATATCAAACGCGTGGCTTACGAAAGCCGACCCTGGCGCGACATTTATGACGAATACGGAGAATAACGATGGCCAATATCACCATCCGCGCCCTGATGCAGATCGACAACCTGCAACCAAAATTTGCCGCCTATAACGGAGCCACCGTTCAAGGATCCATACCGTTGTCAGGCGACACTGTCCTGATCGGCGAGTTTGCCCCCGGCAATGGTGTATTTGCGCTGATCGACAAGGCGCTGAAGGCCAGCGCAGTCGAGGCGACAACCCAGATGGTGGAACGCGAATTCGGGTTTTTCATTCTGCGCTCGTCCTCAAACGCCGAAGTGACCGCTGCGCGCGATGCCATTCTGTCCGAACTGGGCGCAACGATGGGTGACCGGATCAAACCGGCGATCACTTCAACCCAGATCATCACTTCGGTTGAACCGCATCAGGCGCAATTGCTCAACAAGTGGCGCAAAGGGTCTCTTCTGGTACCGGGCCAGACGCTGGGTATCATCGAATGCGCCCCTGCCGCCTATATTTCAATTGCAGCAAACGAGGCCGAGAAGGCCGCCGAGATTGATATGGTCGAAGTACGGGCAGTCGGACGCTATGGTCGGCTGTTCATCTCAGGGACTGAAAATTCGGTGCAGGCAGCAATCGAAGCCGCAACGGTCGCGATCGAGGCCGTGGACGGACAAGCCCAGTAATGGCCAAATCCCGAGTCATAGGATCAGAACATATTGACGATGCGCGCCAACGTGGCCGTATCGTTTTTGAGGTTCTGCCGGGGGATATCGTCACCGATCTGGCACGCGAGACGGCGGTGCGTTTGGGCATCAAATTGGTTGACGGCCCGTTAGAAAAACCGGTCTCGCCACGTACCGACGGCAATACCGCGTTGCGCCGCGGATTGCTGCGCCGCTCGCCCAAATGGGTCGCGCCGAAGCCGTCACAGGGGCGTGGCGTTCGTCGGTTGGGAAAATTGGCGCTGGTTGGTGCCGGTGGAGTTGGCAGCAACATTGCGCATCTCGCGGCGAATGCGGATTTGGCAGATGAAATCGTATTGATCGACATTCTACCCGGCGCGGCGGCGGCCACGGCGATGGACCTGAACCACGCCAGCGGAATCAACAGAACTCAAGCACGCTGTATTGGCGGTGAAGATTTGGCGCTGGTTTCGGGGGCAGATGTAATTGTTGTCACTGCCGGACGCGCACGTGGGCCCGGCATGACACGGGCCGATTTGATTGATGTAAACACGCGGGTGATCCGCTCGACCGCCGAAGTCATCAAAACGCAGGCTCCGAATGCGATTGTTATCGTGGTGACGAACCCATTGGACGAAATGACTGTTGAAATGCTGCGCGCCACCGGATTTCCTCGCGAAAGGGTGCTGGGCATGGCCGGAACGCTAGACAGCAGCCGGTTTCGCAATGCACTGGCAATGGCGGCCGGGGTGCTGCCTGCCGATGTTGACGCATTCGCACTTGGCAGTCATGGCGACGAGATGGCCCCGATTACCAGCCACGCGCGGATCAAAGGTCGCGTCCTTGAAACCTTTTTGAGCGAAGAACAAATTGCAGCTTGCGTGAAGGATGCCATTTCTGGTGGTGGTCAGGTTGTGGCGCTGAAAAAATCCGGATCAGCGACGATTGCCCCGGCGCATTCATCCATTGAGTTGATCGATCATATTCGCGGTGCCAAAACCGGTCCTGTGCCGGTATCTGTGATGTTGGACGGAGAATTCGGCATTAAAAACGTGGTGCTGGGTGTGCCCGCCCATCTGGGTCAAAATGGTCTGGTCAAGGTTGAGGAAATCAAGCTGACCGATAACGAAACCGGTGCCCTGCACGCCGCTGCCGACGCAATTCGCAACCGTTTAGGCCTGTAAATGACTGTCCGCATCTTCAAATCCGGCGGGCGGCTTGAGGAAATCAGCAGCTATTCCCGTGCCAAACGCGTTGGCCCCTTTGTCTATATCGCCGGTACAACGGCGATTGAGCCTAGCGGCAAATTGCATGCGCCTGGTGATATGTACGCGCAATCAATTTTCATTTTCACCCGGATCGAGGCCGCGCTTCGTGAGGTCGGAGCCGAAATGCGCCATGTGGTTCGCACCCGTTGTTATATGACAGACATGTCCAAAGCCGCTGGGTTTATTCAGGCACATGGCGAAGTGTTCAGGGGTATTGATCCGGTAACATCTGGTGTCGAAGCGGGGCTGACCCAGCC